>JAGWJK010000213.1 GCA_028865845.1 Rhizobiaceae bacterium | reverse complement strand
GAAAGGGCTTTGACTTTGGCGCTCTGCTGATACAACTCCCATCAACAATTCACCGTTTCAACAACAGGAGACGTTCATGGCTAAGGTTCTGGTTCTTTATTATTCGGCCTACGGTCACATCGAAAAGATGGCTTACGCCGTCGCTGAAGGCGCGAAGTCGGCAGGCGCTGACGTCACCGTCAAGCGCGTACCGGAACTGGTACCGGAAGAAGTCGCCAAGGCTTCCTACTTCAAGCTCGACCAGGAAGCTCCGATCGCAACCCCGGACGAACTTGCTGAATACGACGCCATCATCGTCGGCGCCGGCACCCGCTTCGGCACGGTCGCCTCGCAGATGCGCAATTTCTGGGACCAGACCGGCGGTCTGTGGTTCGCCGGTAAGCTGGTCGGCAAGGTCGGCTCGATGTTCACCTCGTCGGCAACGCAGCATGGCGGCCAGGAATCGACCATTCTCGGCTTCATCCCGACTTTCCTGCACCAGGGCATGGCCGTTGTCGGTCTTCCCTACGCTTTCCAGGGTCAGATGGGCACCGAGGAAGTCAAGGGCGGCTCGCCCTACGGCGCTTCCACCATCACCAACGGTGACGGTTCGCGCCAGCCTTCCGAAATTGAGCTCGAAGCTGCAAAGTACCAGGGCGCCCACGTCGCCCAGATCGCTGCGAAGCTCTTCGGCTGATCCCCATTTCCGGCATTTAAAGATCAAGGCGCGGCGAAAGTCGCGCCTTTTTCATTGCCGGCGAATGTCGGCAGCTTGCTATTCGCTCGCGAAAATCCGGGCAAGCGCCAATCCCGCCAGCAGGACGCCGACCCCTGCCGCGACGAGATCCGAGCTGTCGGCAGCCGAAAACGGTCCGACACATAAAAAGAGCGCGATGGCGACGACGAAGTTCAGCCAACCCCAGAACACATTCAAGCCCGCCGAGCTGACTTCGCCGCCGTGCACGCGCACGAACGGCGTCCTGAATCGCCGGCCGAGAACGCCGCTGACGAAATGCGGCACGCCGTTGGCGAGAAGCGCACCGGCCAGAAAATGAGCGACAAGAGCGGAAAAGTGCATGCGAATCTCCATGACTTCGTTGTGTTCTAGGAGACCCGATCTCCAGCCCACCCGCAATCAAGTTCGGTTGCCTGATCGAGCCGTGATATCCAAAGCAAGAGACAGCGGCTGCGGCAATCGAACGGGGCCGGGTGCTGCAGCGGAGTTCAGCGTCCTTGGGACGGCCATCATGCCATGAGACGCTTGCGATCAGCTCGCTCCGATCGCTCTTGCAAGTGCTTCGCAAGTGCATTCAAAAACTGCAATTGCTATTGCAAATCATTGTTAAGTCACGATAACTTCACGCCGAGCTCTAGTTTTTCGTTTGACTTGAATTCGCTGTTCAAGATAGAGGCACTGGCAATCGATAGGACGTCATTTTCGGCGTCCGTCTCGAATATCTCGCATGTCGATAAACGACTTTGGAACGGGGCCGACATGGAACGATCTCTCAAAATCGCATTGGCAAGCTTTTTCGTCAGCCTCATTGTGCTTGCGATCAAGTTTGTCGCCTATTGGTTGACCGGAAGCGTGGCGCTTCTGTCGGATGCGCTTGAGAGCATCATCAACGTCGTCTCCTCGATCGCCGTCATCGTGTCGGTGCGGATCGCCGCGCAGCCGCCGGATGAGGAACACCCGTTTGGTCACCACAAGGCCGAATATCTCTCGGCCGTGCTGGTCGGCGCTCTGATCATCTGCGCAGCGATCGCGATCATGCACGAAGCCTATCAGGGCTTGGTGGCCCCGACGCCGATCGAAACGCCCTGGCTTGGCCTGGGGGTCACCTCGATTGCGACCCTGCTGAACGTGTTCTGGGCCACCGTGCAGATCCGTCAGGGCCGCATCTACAAATCAGCGTCCCTCGTGGCCGACGGCAAGCATCTGATGGCCGATGTCGTCACGTCCATCGGCGTCGTCGTCGGCGTTGCGCTTGTCGTCCTGACCGGCATCATTCAGCTCGATGCCATTATTGCCGGTCTTGTCGCCCTTCACGTGCTCTGGAGTGGCTGGCAGGTGCTGAGCGAAAGCGCCAGCGGGCTAATGGACGAGGCTGCTCCAGCCAGCGAATTGGCGCAGATCCGCGAAATCATTTCGCTCAACGCCGCAGACGCGATCGAGGCGCATGCGCTGCGCACCCGCCACGCCGGAAGGGCAACCTTCATCGAATTCCATCTCGTCGTCTCCGAAGCTATGACCGTCGGCCACTCGCATGAGATTTGCGATCGCCTGGAAGATGCGCTGCGAAAAGCGATCGACGGCGCGATCATCACCATCCACGTCGAGCCGGAATACAAGGCGAAGCACAAGGGTATCGTGGTGGTCTGATCTGCCGGGCGAGGCTGTCGCGGCATGGTCCTGAGTCGAGTTGGCAGGATACTCAGTAAAAAGTGAGGTCTTTGGTGCGGACGACGGGGGTCGAACCCGTATAACCAAAGGTCGAGGGATTTTAAGTCCCTTGCGTCTACCAGTTTCGCCACGTCCGCATGCTTTTCCCTTCAAGCACTTGAGCGATTCAGTCAAGGGATGTTTTGCCACTGGTAGAAGCAAGTAGGCCCGGTCACGTTGCTATTTCCGGTGATCCGGGTCCGTTCCGCGTCCTTTCAAAACTCCGATAAAAGTTGCTGATCGCCATTGCGGAAGCGCATAGATAAGCGAAGCCCGCTTGCACCGGACGAACCGGATTGGAGCGGGCCTCTAACCATCGTCATGATGGCTGTTTCGCATTGGAGGTAGCGCTCACTCTCCTGTCAATTCGAAGTTTTTGTGTTGCGACGGGATGTAACATGGTCACGCGAATTGTGGTGGCTGCGCGCTTGATAGTCGCAAATATTAGGCCGAGAGTTTCCGCAAAGCCGACCCGCAGGTCGGAATGCGTTATAAACAGGCTTTCTTTACTCATCTTTCCTGTGTCATAGCGAATTCAGATTGAACTAGGACGGACGAAACCCGTGAACGAACAGGATGTGGTCGACGCCACCGAGGCCATGCGTGGCCTTTTCCCCGCAACACCGTTGCAGCTGAACGAGCATCTGTCGGCGCGATACGGCGCCGATATCTGGCTGAAGCGCGAGGATCTGACGCCGGTGCGCTCCTACAAGATTCGCGGCGCCTTCAATTTCTTCCGCAAGGTGATCTCGGAAGCCGGCAGCGACAAGACCTTCGTCTGCGCTTCGGCCGGCAATCACGCCCAGGGCTTCGCCTTCGTCTGCCGCCATTTCGGTGTGCCGGGCGTTGTGTATATGCCCGTGACGACGCCGCAGCAGAAGATCGACAAGACCCGAATCTTCGGCGGCGAATTCATCACCATCAAGCTCTTCGGCGACTTTTTCGATCAATGCTATCAGGCCGCGCGCGAACACGTGCAGCGGATCGACGGTGTCATGGTGCCGCCTTTCGATCATGCCGATATCATCGAAGGCCAGGCGACGGTCGCCGTCGAAATCCTCGAGCAATTGCCTGAGGGCGTCGTACCCGACCACGTCATCCTGCCTGTCGGCGGCGGCGGCTTGGCGGCCGGCATCACCGGTTATCTCGGCAGCCGCGTTCCGCGGCAGGCCTTCGTTTTCGCCGAGCCCGCCGGCGCTCCCAGCCTGCGCCGCAGCATCGAGGCCGGGCAGGTGGTGACGCTCTCGAAGGTGGATAATTTCGTCGACGGTGCCGCCGTCGCCCGCATCGGCGACCTGAACTTTGCGGCGCTCAAGGATTTTTCCGCCGAACAAGTGATGCTGATCGCCGAAAATGCCATCTGCGTGACGATCACCGACATGCTGAATGTCGAAGGCGTCGTGCTGGAGCCGGCCGGCGCGCTGGCAATCACCGCGCTGGATCAGATGGATCGCGACAGCATTCGCGGCAAGACCATCGTGGCCGTCGTCTCCGGCGGCAATTTCGATTTCGAGCGGCTGCCCGACGTCAAGGAGCGGGCGATGCGGTATGCCGGGCTGAAGAAGTATTTCATCCTGCGCCTGGCCCAACGCCCCGGGGCGCTGCGCGATTTCCTCAACCTCTTAGGCCCGGACGACGATATCGCCCGTTTCGAATATCTCAAGAAGAGCGCCCGCAACTTCGGCTCGATCCTGATTGGCATCGAGACCAAGGATCCGCAGAGCTTCAAGCAGCTGATCGAGAATTTCGAGCAGTCCGGCATGGGCTATGAGGACATCACCGAAAATGACATTCTGGCAAACCTGATCATTTAGGCTTTGCGGCCAGCAGCCCTCGTGTTAAAGGCGAAACATGGCTTCGATCTTGTCAAATATCCTGTCGATTTTCACTGGCGGCGGCGCGTCCACGACCAGTGCCGAAAAGTCCAGCGGCTCCTCGGTCACCGCCGAGCCGCAGGAGCATGGCGGCTGCACCATTTATGCGACCCCGCAGCGTGAAGGCAATCAATACCGCCTCATGGGCCGGATCGAGAAGCAGGTGAATGGTGAAACGCTCGTGCGCAACTTCATCCGCGCCGATGTCTTCACCTCATCGGACGATGCGCTCGAATCCACGTTCCGCAAGGCGCAGCAGATCATCGATCAGAACGGCCCGTCGCTGTTCGGCGACGGCGAGAAGGTCCGTCAGGTCTGACATCGGTCGAATATTTTCATCTCAAGACAAAGGCCGCCGTTTGGCGGCCTTTGTTTTTTCTCGGGTGTCTGAGCTGGTTCTAGCGGAAGGCCTTGGCGCCGCGCGGTGAACCGGTCATGCCGCCATCGACGGTGATCTCGGTTGCCGTGACGTTGGCGGCATCGTCCGATGCCAGGTAGAGCGCAGCCTTGGCGATTTCATCAGCTTCGCTCATGCGGCCGAGCGGGCTCATTGAGCCCAGCTGGGCTTCCAGGGCACTCATCGCATCGTCGGTCGGGGCCAATGGCGACCAGATCGGGGTCTTCGTGCCGCCGGGGGTGACCTGGTTGACGCGGATGTTGCGGGGCGCAAGCTCCGAGGCAAGATTGCGGGTCAAGGCGCGTACGGCAGCCTTGGTACCGGCATAGGCTGCCCAACCGGGAGCGCCGAGGACAGCATGCACGGAGCCGTTCAGAATAACCGATGCGCCATCCTTAAGATGCGCAAGAGCGGCCTGAACCGTGAAGAACACGGCCGTGAAATTGGTGCTGACGATGCTTTCGAACTGTTCGAGCGAGGTCGCGCCGAGCGGCGTTGCGCCGCCGATGCCGGCATTGGCGAAAACAATATCGAATTTGCCGAGCTTTTCAGCGGCTTCCGCAAAAGCCTTCTCCGTGGCTGCAACATCGGTGACGTCGACCTGCAGTGCCAGGACATCACCACCGAGTTGTTCGACGGCGGCGGCGAGGGTCTTGGGGTTGCGGCCGGTGATGGCGACCTTGGCGCCTTCGGCCAGGAAGATGCGGGCGGTGGCAAGTCCGATGCCGCTGTTTCCGCCGGTGATGATCGCAACCTTGTTCTTGAGACGCATGTTCGTAACTCCTGTTGGATTTGCCTACTTGGAATAATTCGCGATCTGGATTATGATCGTTCGCCATAAGGATTACGACTATAATCTAGAATCGTCAAGGGACGATCGAGGAGATTTTTCGATGGGTCATTCACAACTGGAAAAGCAGAAGACGCACGAGAAGATCGTGGCGCTTGCCGCTAGACGGCTCCGCGAAGAGGGGCTGGAAGGTATCGGCGTCGCCGATCTCATGAAGGAGGCGGGCCTTACGGTCGGTGGCTTCTACAAGCATTTCGCATCGCGCGACGAATTGGTGGCGGAGGCGGTGCAGTCTGCCGTCGGCTCGTGGAGGCGCAGGCAGGAAGAGCAGGGTATCGATCCCACAGATATTTCGCTGCGGGATTATGCCGAGGAATATCTGAGCGATGTTCATTGCGCCAACAAGGGCGAAGGCTGCCCCTACGCCGCCTTGAGTGCGGATATGGCGCGCAGCAGCGAGACGGTCCGTACGGTGGCAACCGAGGGGCTCAGAAAGAATTTCGCGTCGATGACGGCACGGATGCCGCATCCGGACACCGCCGAGGCGCGCAGGAACGCGATCATTACCTCATGCCTGATGACCGGCGCGCTCAGCCTTGCGCGCGTGGCGAACGATGAGGCGCTGTCGAACGAAATATTGGAAACGGTGAGGGGCTTCGTGAGGGCGCTTGCTGATGACGAGGGCCAAACGAAAGCGGCCGGTTGAGACCGGCCGCCTGCATATAGAAAATATCGTCTGCTGCGATTAGGCAGCGAGCGCCAGTTCGGCAGCGCGGGCCTGGGCGGCCGCGATAGCCTTTTCAGCAGCTTCCGGACCGAAGGCCAGACCTTCGACGTAGACGGCTTCGACGTCGGTGATGCCGATGAAGGCGAGAACCGACTTCAGGTAGGGAACGGCATGGTTCAGCGGAGCGGCCGGGCCTTCCGAATAGACGCCGCCCGAAGCAAGCACGATATAGGCCTTCTTGCCGGTGGCCAGGCCCTTCGGGCCGGTTTCCGTGTAGGTGAAGGTGCGGCCGGCGCGGGCGATATTGTCGATCCAGGCCTTCAGCGAAGAATAGATGTTGAAGTTGATGAGGCCGGTGCCGATGACCAGCGTGTCGGCGGCAAGCAGTTCGTCGACGAGAGCGTCGGAAACCTTCACGGCCTCAGTCTGCTCGGCGGTGCGGGCTTCGACCGGGGTGCGGATGGCGGCAGTGAACAGCTCGTCGATATGCGGAAGCGGTGCGACGGCAAGATTGCGATGAACGATGGTGCGGCCGGGGTTCTGCGCCTTGATCTTGTCGGCAAGTTCGGTGGCGATCTTGGTGGAGAGGGAATCAGCGCGCGGGCTGGAGGTCAGAAGCAGGATGGAGGACATGGTCTGTTCCTTTTCAATAGGTTGTGGCGATCGGGCAAGGAGTCGACCGCCGTTCGAGAAAAGAAATAAGACTGCGGTGCCATCGAAAAAACTGTGATAATATGGATCGGAATTATCGATAGAATGGATGGCCAAATGCTTCCCAATCCAACCCTGGACCAGTTGCAGGTGTTTCTGACTGTCGCCGAATCCGGCAGTTTTTCAGCTGCGTCGAGGACACTCAACCGCG
>JAGWJK010000212.1 GCA_028865845.1 Rhizobiaceae bacterium | reverse complement strand
GGTGGTCTTGGGCGTCGCCATGCGGTCGGCGACGACGATGCCACGGATCGGATCACGCAGCGCAAGATAAAGCGGCTGGGTGTCCTTGGCCGAGGAGAAGGATTCCGCATCCGCCCGCGCGGCGAGATTGATCCCGCCGCCGAGCGCCAATCCGAGATAGGCGAAGAAGGCAACGAACAGCGACGCCACCACGCGCACGCCCGCGCGGCGCGTCCTGATGTCATCGTTCTCTTCGCTGTCGGCTGCGCCGAATTCGAACGGGTTCAACGGTTAAAAAGGCCTTCATTCCTTTACCGGATCGGTCCCCGGTACTTCGTTTATGATATCAGGACGCTTGGCGTCTTCATAGTCCGGCCTGTCATGATGCACTTGCGCCAGTTGGTCAACCATGCCGAGCGCGATTTCCCGTTCCCCCATGATGACCGTATCGGCACCATATTGCTTCAGCACATCGACCTCGGCGTCCGAATGGGCCCGCGCGACGATCAGGATCGACGGGTTGACGGCGCGGGCCTGCTCCGCGGCGCTGCAGGCCTCGAAGGTGTTGGGGATGGCGATGACCAGGCTGCGAGCCCCGGCGAGATTGGCATAGCCGAGGACTTCAGCCGAGGCGGCATTGCCGTAGATTGCCTCGACACCACCCTGCTTCAGCTCGGCGAAGCGCCTTCCGGAATCCTCGATGACAACGAACGGCGTGCCCACCGAGGTCAGTTTTTCTCCGACGATGCTGCCGACGCGGCCATAGCCGATCAGCACGACGTGACCGCTAAGCGTCGTCGCCCGCAGTTCTTCGTCGACGGTTTCCTCGGGCTGGGCCGCCGGGATCGGGGACACTTCCTCGACCTCGGTGTGATCGGCCTCGGGGGAGGGCTTCACCGATGGCACGATTTCGGCGTGAGATTTGCTCTCCAGTCCTTTGCGCACCCAATCGCAAGCGATGAATACCAGCGGATTGAGGATGATCGAGATGATCGCGCCCCCGAGGATGAGGTCGCGGCCTTCCGCCGGCAGCAGGCCGAGTTCAAAGCCGAGGGCGGCGAGGATGAAGGAGAATTCACCGATTTGCGCGAGGCTGGCGGAAATCGTCAGCGCGGTACTGATCGGCTTTCGAAACGCGAGCACGATGAAGAAAGCGGCGACGGATTTGCCGATGACGATGATGAAGACGGTCGCCAGCAGCGGCAGCGGATTGTCGATCAGGATATGCGGGTCGAACAACATGCCGACGGAAACGAAGAACAGCACGGCGAAGGCGTCGCGCAGCGGCAGGCTTTCCTGGGCGGCACGATGGCTGAGTTCGCTTTCGGAGAGGATCATGCCGGCGAAGAAGGCGCCAAGCGCCAGCGACACGCCGAAAAGTTTTGCCGCTCCGAACGCGACGCCGAGCGCGATCGCGAGCACGCCGAGGCGGAAAAGCTCGCGTGAGCCCGTGTGGGCGATGCGGTGCAGGATCCAGGGGATGATCCGGCGGCCGAACACCAGCATCAGGCCGACGAAGGCGGCGACCTTCAGCAGGGTCATGCCGATAATGCCGGTGATGCCGAGATCGAGACCAAGCATCCGGTTGAGGCCGGCCGACAAGGGTTCGACTGTCCCGTGTCCGTCGCCGGAAATGCTGGCGGCAGCAGGAATGAGCACAAGTGCCAGCACCATGGCAAGGTCTTCGACGATCAGCCAGCCGACAGCGATCTTGCCGCGGTCGGTTTCAACAAGCCTTCTTTCCTGCAATGCCTTCAGGAGAACGACGGTGGAGGCGACCGAGAGCGCCAAGCCGAAGACCAGGCTGCCGCCAAGCGACCAGCCCATGATCTCGCCGAGGCCCCAACCGAGAAGCGTCGCAAAGCCGATCTGCACGATCGCCCCGGGGACGGCGATGCCGCGCACCGACAACAGATCCTTTAGAGAAAAATGTAGGCCGACGCCGAACATCAAGAGGATGACCCCGATTTCGGCAAGTTCCGGCGCTAGGCTCTGATCGGCGACGAAGCCCGGCGTATAGGGACCGGCGAGCACGCCGGCGATCAGATAGCCGACCAGCGGCGGCATGCGCAGCCTGTTGGCGATGGCGCCGAAGATGAATGCCAGGACGAGGCCCATGACGATGGTGGAAATCAAAGGCGTGTCATGTGGCATTGCCGTCTCCTCGATACTGGAAATCCTATGCGATTTATGACATATTTGGCTTATGTTGACCAATATGGGTGATTTTAAATCGTGAATCAAGGCGCGAAACCAATGATTCTCACCCCTGCACTCTGCCGTGCGGCACGCGGCCTGCTCGACTGGACTCAATCAGATATTGCTGAACGGGCCGGTGTCTCGCGGAGCACGATACGCGACTATGAAGGCGGGCGACACGACATTCATCGCGCGACCGAGGCACAATTGCGGCTGGCTTTCGAAGAGGGTGGCGTGGTCTTTGCCGACGTGCCGGGGCTTGGCTGGGGTGTGTGTCCCCGCCCGGATTGAGACCGCCTGCGTAAACGGAGAAGTGGTGTTCAGCTTCAGATCGCGCCAGGATCCAGCGCCGGAACAGTCCAGTTGAGCCCGGCTAAGACCTGGCTGATTACGACTTCGGCGTCAGGCAGCTCGGCTGCAGGCGATATGCATAGAGCGTCTTGCCCTTCATGTTGCCGAAATCCGGCGACCAGCTCTTGATGAGTTCGCTCTTCCCGGCGGTGCAATCGAACGAACCGGTCGCGACGTAGAGCACATCCCCGGTCGTGTCGGCCGGCAGCGAAAAGTTCTGCTCGTAATAGCTTTTGGGGAAGCCGCCGAAGTTGCGGGCATAGATATGATAGGGCTTGCCCTTCAACGTGTAGAACAGGTCGGCGAGAATATCCCTGTTGTCGGCGACGATGACGGGCGTATTCGCCTGTGTGGCGATTGCGGCGATCTCCTCGCTGACGCTGCTGCGGCCGACATAGCGCTGCATTATCAGGTTGCCGTTCGGCAGCTTGATGTCATAGGCAAAGACGGTGAGGACAGGCAGGATTACCGCGACGACTGCGCCGATGATCAGCGATGTGCTCAATCCCTTTCTCGTCAGGCGGTAAAGCAGCCAGACCGCGAGGATCGTGCCGGCGGCATAGGCGGTGACCGCCCAGTTGGCATAGGCCTTGGCAAGCAACGCCTGCAGCGTGATCAGCGCCACGACCGGCACCGATAGCCAGACCAGCAGCTTTTCCCGATCGTCGCTTTTGCCGCGGATCATTCGCCAGGCCGCCCACAGCATCGCATAGAAGATCACCGGGCCGACGACGCCGAACTGTGCGCCGACGAAGCCGAGCGCGCCGAGCAGGTGTTTCCCCAAGCCGCCGCCGTTGCCGCCGTCCTCGTCTCCGCCCCAATGGGCGATGCTCTCGGTGTGGCGCACCGTTGCCGCGTCATGCGCCAGATTCCACCAAAGGTTCGGAGCGACGACGATCGCACCGGCAATGCCGGCAATGATGACGTCCCGCCACGCGATGCGCGCCGAGCGAATAGTCATCATGGCGATGCCGACGCCGGGTAGCAGGAAAAGCACCGAATATTTCGTCAGGAACGCGATGCCGAGGCTGACGCCGAGGATAAGGGCTTCGGCAACCGACGAACGTTTGGTCAAGCCGAGAAACGCCCAGATGGCAATGGTGACGAAGAGAATCTGGATCGTGTCGGTAGACACCAGCACGGCCGAAAGCGAGGCGGCCGGGAGGGTGACGAAGATGACGCCGACCCAGGGCGCGATCTCGCGCCCTTCATCGCCGCCGATCAGCCGCTGCGTCGTCTGCATCAGCATCAATGCCGTTGCGAGATGAAACAGCGGCGCGGAAACGCGGATCCAGAAGGTCGAATCCGATCCTGAGATCGCGTTGAAGAACCGGATGACCCAGGCGATCATCGGCGGCTTGGAATAATAGCCGAAATCGAGATTCTGCCCCCAGAACCAGTATTGCGCCTCATCGACGAACAGATCCGTGCTGTTGAAGCACAGCATCACCACGCGCCAGAGAGTTACGCCGAAGATGATCGCAAGACCAAGCCGAAGCGAAATTCTTTTGGGACGTGTTTCGATGGAGGTCATATTGGGCATCAGCAGTTTAATCTCACACCGGCTAGTCACGGGAGCATGTCGTCCGACCATCGCTCTGAAGTGCCGGCAATATGCAGAGAGGCTTCTTACGGAACTATCGCGCCCGACGCCAGTGATTGCCGCGAGAGAAAACGCTGAAAAGGCGCAGGGCCGATGCCGCGCAGATAATACGCTTGTGTGAGAGATTTGTGTCGCCAGCGGGCGCGATCGTCAGAGCACGCGTAAGGCAACCTTGCTGCGGGAGCCTTCGATCCGGCTCAGAAGTGCCAAGGCAGCTAGCGTCATGCCGGCCATCAGCGTAGCGGTCACACCAAGAACAATCATTGCTCTCTCCGTTTTCGACATCGAACGTGTCTGTACTTGCCGCATTAGCCCATGAAGCTTGCCCGTGACTTGCGGCTATCCGGATATTTACTCGAAATAAACGATAATGGAAGCCGAACCAAAAATAGTTTAAATCAAAACGGGATAGTCGCGGCGAGTTATTAACCTTCAAGCAAGGAATTAACCATAAACATTGAGCCTGAACGTCGGAATGGGAAGCTGTCACTCGTTCTCAACAGGCATGAAGCCGCCCCGTCGTACCGGGTCCGATCCGGTATCCAATCATCAAACATGTCCGGAAACAGGCTTTGATGAACGAGCGGCCTTCTGCGCCACCGGTCCGATCGACCGGCGGTGACCTGCGCCTTTGCTCGCCTCCTCATCGCGCCCGAGCCCGGATTGTCAACGGTTTCGCCGACGCCTTGCGCGTCGGACAGTGCGGTGGGAATAGACTTGACGCAGGATTCACCAGCAGAGCAGGCAGGAAGGGCGCAGGCGGGCAGCCTTCGCGACCGCTTGCGCTTTGCTGGTCTCGATGCGGAACAGTGCGAGATCGTGCGCCGCAACCGGCCGATGCTCGAAGCGCATCTGAAGGCCGGCCTGCGCGATCTCTTCCATCGTTTCCAGACCTTCCCCGATGCCTCGCGCAATTTCACCAGTGAAAACCAGATCGAACGGCTGCAAGACCTGCAGACCTCGCATTGGGACGTGCTGACCGACGCGCGCTTCGACAGCCTTTATGCCGAACGCGTCAAGGTTCTTTCCGACAGCGAAAGCAAGATGGGCCTCGATCCGCGCTGGCATGTCGCCGGTCATGGCGTGGTTCTCGAACATATTCTCTCCGGCATCGTCGACGAGATGGGCGGCCGCGGCATCCTTCCGGGCGCCAAGCGCCGCAGCCGCGAACTTGGTGACCTGATCGCCTCGATTGTCCGCCTTGTCATGGTCGATGTCGAAATTGCCGTATCCCTGCGGTTCAACGAATTGCGTCTCGGTCACCAGCGGGCGCTCGCCGAGCAGCGGAGTGCGGATCAGGCGGAAGCAGTCGGTGTTTTTGCAAGCGTTATCCGGAGCCTTGCCGAACGCGACCTGACTGCCCGCATTTCCGTCGACGGTCCCGAAGCCTATACCGAACTGGCGCAGGCGCTGAATGGCGCTCTGGACGACATCCAGAAGCAGTTCTTGACACTGGCCGGCAGCGTTCAGGCTGCCGAAACGGCGACCGCTGCCATTGCAGGCGGCTCCCGCGAATTGGCGAGAACGTCTGCCGAGCAATCGGAAGGGCTTGCCGCATCCGCGAGGCTGCTGGCCGAGCTTGCCGATCAGGTGCGCAGCAATGCCGCAAGCACCCGGTCGACCGAACGTGCCGTAGCCTCCACCCGTGCTGCCGCGGAAGACAGCGGCCGTGTCGTGGGTCAGGCCATCTCGGCGATGTCCGACATCGAAAATTCCGCCGAAAAGATCGGCCAGATCATCGGCGTCATCGACGAGATTGCCTTCCAGACCAACCTTCTGGCGTTGAACGCCGGCATCGAGGCCGCGCGTGCCGGCGATAGTGGCCGTGGCTTTGCGGTGGTAGCCCAGGAAGTTCGCGCTCTTGCGCAGCGCTCCGCCGATGCCGCCCGCGAGATCAAGGTGCTGGTAACCGGCACCAAGGCGCAGGTGGATGCGGGCGTGCAGATGGTCGGCCGTACTCAGGAGGCGATTGGCAGCATCGTCCGCCAGGTGACCAGCATCAACGAGGCCGTCACCGGCATCGCCAACACCACGGACGCCCAGGCCGCCGGCCTCAGCAGCGTCACTGCCGATATCAGCAATTTCAGCGAGCGCGCCGCCGCCACCGGAGCGCTCGCAAGCCGTTCGGACCAGGGCGCCGATCATCTTCATACCGTCATCCTCGAACTCGGCCGAACGGTGCGGGAATTCCGCATCGAGCGCGAGCGGCGATACGACAGCGATGCGGTTCGCCAGACAGCGGCACCGCGCACGCCGGCGCTCGTCCGCCGCAGCGACGTTCTTGAACAGCCCATCGAGGACGACGAAGTCGACTTCGGGTTTCCGCTCCGCAGAGCCGGCCTCGGAGGCGAACGGAATGTTTACTGATATCCATTTTTCATGCGCATGCGGGCGGTGGGGCCCGGTATCGGCAACCCTCATTTCAGACAACAAGGAATAAAGCGATGGCGAGCAGGAAAGGCGAAAAGACAATCAGTCTGGCCGCGGTGCTGGACCTCAACGAGGCCTCGACGCTTCGCGGCAAGTTGATGGCCCTGCGCGGAAGCAACGTCACGGTCGATGCCTCCGGCGTCGAAAGAGTCGGGGCCTTGTGCGTTCAGGTCATCATGGCCGCCGCCAAGACCTGGGATGAGGACAAGCTGTCCTTCACCTTTTCGAAGGTTTCGGACGCATTTCAAAAAACGATGCAGCTCATTGGAGTCGACATCAATCATCTGCTTGCCAAGGAGATCCGGCAATGAAGAAAAAAGTGCTGACCGTGGATGATTCACGGACCATTCGAAACATGCTTCTCGTCACCCTCAACAATGCCGGCTTCGAGACCATTCAGGCCGAAGATGGCGTCGAGGGCCTCGAGGTTTTGGAAGAAACCAATCCGGACGTCATCGTCACGGATATCAACATGCCGCGCCTTGACGGCTTTGGCTTCATCGAAGGTGTGCGC
>JAGWJK010000211.1 GCA_028865845.1 Rhizobiaceae bacterium | reverse complement strand
CGCATCGATGACGAATATCCAGTCAGACGACGATCAAGAGGAAAAGCCCCTCGATCCGGCTCTGGAAAGTGTCCGACGCAAGATGGTCCGCCTGCAGATCGTCTCGGCCGCCATCATGGTGGTGAGCCTTATGGCGGTGTTTGGGGCCGTTGTCTACAAGGCGATGCGTCCGGTCGCGAAGCCCGCCGGCTCGGCTGTGTCGACGATCCCCTCTGACGCGCCGATTTCGGTCACGGCGGCGCTGCCGCAGGGCTTTACCGTGCAGTCGACGGCTCTTTCGGGCAATCAGGTGCTGTTCTACGGCACGCTTGCCAGCGGCCAACGGCAGGCTGTCGTCTTCGATTACAGCGTCGGCCGCGTCGTTGCGACGATCTTGCTGTCGAACTGACGGCCTTCACGGTGATAAGCGAGCGCCTGATCGCAATCGAAGATCCCGACGATCCCCGCATCGCGGAGTTTCGCGATCTGCGCGAGCGTGACTTGACGGGGCGCGAAAATCGCTTCATCGCGGAGGGTACGGTGGTGCTGCGGCTGCTTGCGGCGGCGCATGCATCCGGAGGCGATTTTGTCGCCGAAAAGGTGCTGCTGCTGCGCAATCGCGTCGCCGGGCTCGAGGAAATCATCGCGCGCCTCCCGTCCGATGTGCCGGTCTATGTCGCCGAAGCTCCGGTACTGGACGGCATCGTCGGCTTCCATCTGCATCGCGGCGTATTGGCGCTTGGCCGGCGCAGGGTTGGAACGGATGTCGGCGCCTTTCTCGACCGTTTGCCGGAGCGCGCCCTTGTGCTTGCAGGCTGCGGCATTTCCAATCACGACAATGTCGGATCGATGTTCCGCAATGCGGCGGCTTTCGGGGCCGATGCCGTGTTGCTCGACGAGACCTCGTGCGATCCGCTCTATCGCAAGGCGCTGCGCGTATCGGTCGGCGCAGTGCTGACGATGCCATACAGCCGTCAATTAGGGGCGACCGATCTGCTCGCAGCCCTGGCGGCGCGCGGCTTTGCCATCTGGAGCCTGTCGCCGCGCGGGGAGGTCGATATCCGCGCCGTGCCCTCCGCGGATCGCATGGCGCTGGTGGTCGGCGCGGAAGGCGAGGGGTTGCCGGCGTCGATCCTCTCGGCCTTCGGCAGTGTCCGCATTCCGCAGGCGCCGGGACTGGACAGCCTCAACGTCGCGACGGCAAGCGGGATCGCACTGTTTGAAATGGCCTCGCTGATGAAACGGATATAATGATATCTGGCCGCTGGACGCGGCTTACTGCTGCTTGGGCAGCAAAGCCGCAGCTCGTTCGGCAAGGCTCACGCGCGCGCCCTGTTCGGCCGCACTGGTTTCCTTCGGCAAAAGATTGAAGATCGGCGACTGATCGCCCTCCTTCAGGGCGGTCATCGCCACCATGTTGGCGGCGATCGTGGCGATCTCCTCGCGCATGGCCTGATCATGCGATGGCGAGCGCGATTTGAGCAGGCGGTCGGAAAGAGCCGCAGCGCGGTTGCGCACCTCTTCCGTCATTTGAGCGATCTCGTCTTCCACGTTGCGCTCCGGTTCAGCAGTGTTGTTATTGGTTTCGGCAGTCTCGACGATGCGCGGCATCAGCGGCGGTTTCGTCCCGTTCGACCCGTTGCCGGGGGGAGTGGTGACGATGGCGCGAAGCGGCCGAGCAATTTCCGGCGTTTCGGGATTGATCGACTCCAGCCTGTCCTTCAGCCGGGCGATGTCCTGAGCGTGGCGCTCGATCGCGGTCTCCTTGTCGGCGTTCGCGGCGATCTCGCGGTTGAGCCGCTCCTCCAGCCGTTGGGCCTTGTCGCTTTCCTGGCCGAGCTTCAATTCGGCATCCTTGGCGCGCAGGCTGGCGAGGTTGAGATCGTGGTGCAGGGCGTCGCGCTCCTCGCGGAGGGTGTCGATGCGGAGTTTGAGGCTCTCGACTTCGGTCTCGCGGGCTGCAAGGTCGATCTTCAGATTGTCGGTATCCGCAGCCATCTTGTTCATGCGCTTGCGCAGGCCGTCGATGTCGGCATCCTTCTCGGCGCTGACCTGGTCGGCGGCGTGGATGCCGGATTTGAGCTGGCTGATATAGCTTTCTTCGCGACGCAGCCGCGAACGCAATTCGCCAGCCTCCACTTCCATATCGTCTATCCGGGTCTGCAGCTCGACATTGGCGGCGGCATAGCGGCCCGCCTCCTGCTGAAGTTTGCCGCTGTGGATCTGCAACGCGACGCTTTTGTCGCGCTCGCGGGATAGCGCCTGTTCGGTCTTGGCGTTTTCGGCAGCAAACAGCGCTCGCGCCATGTCCTTCTGCGCCCGCACTTCTTGCGGGCTCAGCGGCATCGTGGCTTTCAGGCGTTTTTCGGTAAACCATACCACGCGGCGGTGAACCGCGGGCGCGACCAGGAAGACCAGAAAGGCGGCCGTCAAAAAGCCCAATCCAAACAGCAGAGCGAATTCAATCACGGCGCAGCCAGCATCTCAGGTTGTTTTCGATCTCAATGAAATGATTAAACATGAGGTCGACGTACGGGCAAGTCATTAAGTCGGATATGGTTTATTGCGGCACGACCGCAAGGATCGGCGGATAGGGATCAGCCGAAAGGGTGAGCGGGTTTCTCACGGCAAGAAAAGGCCCGCAGCTTGCGCGCGGGCCAAGGTGTGCTCGGGGAGAAGCAGCGGGATCAGAAGGGGTTCCAGGTTGGGCGATCAGTGACTTTGAGGTAGCCGAGATTGACGCCCAGGCGGGCGCCGAGGCCGGTGCGGATCGGCACCAGCACGATGTCGTTGTTCTTAAGGACCGTCATGCCGACGCCGGCGACGACGAAGGCCTGGCCGCTTACACCGCCGAAGCGGGTATAGACGCTGTTGACGCTCGGCAGGTCATAGACAAGCATCATCACCCGGGTGCCCTGGCCGCCGTAGTCGAGGCCGAGGGAAGGGCCTTGCCAATAGAGCGGATGTTCGCCGGCATTCTTGGTGTTCAGCTGGCCTTCGCCATAGGTGAGGCCGGCAATGAATGCGCCGGAGCCTTCCTGACCGAGGATATAGCCGTTTGGCAGGCCATATTGCTGGAAGGCTCTTTCGACCACTTTCGCAAGGCCGCCGCTGGTGGAGCCGAAAAAGGAGTGTCCGGCATCGACGATTTCCTGCATCGAATATTGGTTGCCGGGAGATGCCGCAGCCGGGCGCACCGGCAGCGCGATGCCTACGAATGCAACGATGGCCGCAATCAGGCCGAGCCCAAGCGTTCTCGTGCCGAGGCTGGGCACTCTCTTCAGGAATTGATAGCGCATGACAGTCATCCGTTCATCATGGTCGGTGCCGGGGAGCGCCGCGCGGCACATTGCGACGACCATGCCGGCAACGCCCCACTCCTCGTTCCAGACTGATCAGCCCGTTTTCCGCTCAGCGATTCGCGGCAAAAAGCCTGGTGGTTATGAATGCATTTTGCGTCCATCATCTTAACAATCGGTTTACCAAATATGGTGTCTTTATGGCGTGCGGTACGCCGCCCGGCCGCAACCCTCGGGCAAACTTGCTGTGGCAGTTATTCTTATAGCCTCCCGCCTTGCCAGCATTCAGGAGACAATGAATGTCGAAGAATCCGAACCTCACTATTACAGGACCAGATTTGGCCGCGCTGCTATGCAGCCGCGTCTGCCATGATGTGATCTCTCCGGTGGGGGCGATCAATAACGGCCTCGAACTGCTTGACGAGGGCGGTGCCGATGCCGATGCCATGGATCTGATCCGCACGAGCGCGCTCAATGCGTCCGTTCGTCTGAAATTCGCCCGTCTTGCCTTTGGCGCATCCGGTTCCGTCGGCGCCTCGATCGATACCGGCGAGGCCGAACGCGCAGCCATCGACTTCGCTGCCGCCGAAAAGAAAACGGAAGTGAGCTGGGTCGGTCCGCGTGCGATCGTCGCCAAGAACCGCGTCAAGCTGCTGCTCAACCTCTTCCTCGTCGCCTACGGCTCCATCCCGCGTGGCGGCCACATCGAGGTGGTGCTGGAAGCGCCTGACCTTGACGCGAAGTTCACGATCACGGCCAAGGGGCGGATGATGCGCATGCCGCCGAAGTTCGTGGAGATCTGCTCCGGTACGCTGGAGGAGGCGATCGATGCCCATTCGATCCAGCCTTATTACACAGTTCTTTTGGCAGAAGAGAGCGGCATGGAACTCTCCCACCATGCGACACCCGAGGCTCTGACGTTTACGGCCGTAGTTCGTAGCGAATAAGTCCAATCGGCAAAACTGCCCTTTTTGATGCGCCGCCGGACCTCTGGCGGCGCATCTATCTTAGGATGTATTTATATACATCACCCTTCTTTCGGTTGTTCGCGCAATTCTCAATACAACGGTAACGATTCCTTAGCCTCGCGCTCCTATCGTCTCAATTTGACGAAGGTGCCCGGCAAATATGATGGGGCGCGAAGGAGCAGGCGATGCAACGGTTCATGATTACGGATACGTCAGATGTCGTGCGTAAGGTCGGCAAGCGGATTCTGTCGGAGCTTGACTTTCTGGTCAGCGAAGCCGCCGATGCCCGCGAAGCATTGACGCGCTGCCAGGAGGAGATGCCGGATTATCTGATCGTCGACGCCGGCATGGAAGACGCGCTCGGGCTGATCGCCAGCATCCGCGCCATGCCGAACGGCAAGGACTGCAAGATTTACTACTGCGTCATCGAAGCGGACCTGCGCAAGCTGATGGCCGGCAAGCGCGCGGGCGCCACCGATTTCCTGCTGAAGCCATTCGACCGCAAGATCTTGACGGCGGTCTTCGGCAACCGGGCGATCGCCGCCTGATTTCACCGATCAAGCACATTCTGTCCGTCGACGGCCGCCGATCGGGCGGCCTTATTTTTTTGGGGCAATCTCCAAAACGAAAAATCCCGCCGGAGGGGCGGGATTTTGATGATATCGGCGGTGGCGGGGAGGGGTCAGGCGCTTTCGGCGTAGTCGCCGCTATCGGGCTCGCGCAGAACGTAGCCGCGGCCCCAGACCGTTTCGATGTAGTTGGCGCCGCCGGCAGCGTTGGCGAGCTTCTTGCGCAGCTTGCAGATGAAGACGTCGATGATCTTCAGTTCCGGCTCGTCCATGCCGCCATAAAGGTGGTTAAGGAACATTTCCTTGGTGAGCGTGGTGCCCTTGCGCAGCGAAAGCAGCTCCAGCATCTGATATTCCTTGCCGGTCAGATGCACGCGCTGGCCACCGACTTCGACGGTCTTGGCGTCGAGGTTGACGATGAGCTCGCCGGTCATGATCACCGACTGGGCATGGCCCTTGGAGCGGCGGACGATGGCGTGGATGCGGGCGACTAGCTCATCCTTGTGGAAAGGCTTGGTCATGTAGTCGTCGGCGCCGAAGCCGAGACCGCGAACCTTGTCTTCAATGCCGGCCATGCCGGAAAGGATAAGGATCGGCGTCTTGACCTTCGACAGGCGCAGCGTGCGAAGCACTTCGTAGCCGGACATGTCGGGAAGGTTTAGATCGAGCAGAATGATATCGTAGTCGTAGAGCTTTCCGAGATCGACGCCTTCCTCACCGAGATCGGTGGTGTAGACGTTGAAACTTTCCGATTTGAGCATCAGCTCGATGCTCTGCGCTGTCGCGCTATCGTCTTCTATTAGTAGAACCCGCATAATTATCCCCTTTACCGCCGCCGAAAGGTCGTCAGCCCCCTACGCGATACCGATCAAATCACTGCCTGATTTGGAAGCTGCCACGGAATGGTTAACAAATTCTGATTCACTCTGGCAAGCTGTATCGAATTTATTAAATAAATTTTCCATTTCACTGTTTTCCAAAGACAATCGGCAAATGGCTATCCTAAAGTGTTGCATTAAGAAGACACACCAAGTGATTCATTCGACTCACCAATGCTGACATATAGAATTACGTCCGCGACATTTACTGACCCTTAAATGATCGTCCCTATCATTAACGATGCCCGTAAACGAAAGGTTACCAGCGGTAGGTTTTCATTAAGATCGCTGGAAATTTTTTTAACCAAGCCGTTTCAAACCGGTGCGGCGGGTCAAAATATCGAGAGCCGGGGTCTCGCATCACGGGAGTAATGCGTATGAAGTCACGTGAGAGCCTAGTCCGCCTGAAGGAATTTCAGGTGAACGAAAAACGCCGTCAGCTGCAGCAGCTGCAGATGATGATGGCGGAATTTGATCGCATGACGAAGGATCTGGAGAGCCAGATCGTCGTCGAAGAGAAGAAATCCGGCATTTCCGATCCTAATCACTTCGCCTATCCGACCTTTGCAAAGGCCGCACGTCAGCGTGCGGATAATTTGCAGGTGTCGATCCGCGAATTGCAGGTGCAGGAAGAGTCGCTTGAAACCTCGCTTGAAGAGATGCAAGCGGAATATGCCAAGGCCGCAGCGCTCGAAGAGCGCGATGGCACCGGCCCGGTAAGAGCACGGGCCTGAATTCGTTATTCCGTCGCCTTGAGCGACGGAAACTGCACGAAAGCCGTGCATGACTGGCCATGGTGGGTGGCCGGCCATGCACGGCTTTTGGTGTTTTTTCGAAAATTTCGGGCCGCAAGCGGGAGACTACTACAATTTAAGTCGAACGATGCTTCGACTTGGGACGATAGCCTGAATAATCGCGCCATAGTCCGTTTCTTCGTAGAGGATAATGTGGCTCTTGTGTTCGTGGCGCCGAGCCGTTGCCGCGATCGCTTCCGCTTTACGGCCCATAAAAGGATTGTCCGCCAGCAACTCAAAGCAGTGGATTAGTTCATCGAGATATCGGTCCGCCTGTAATAGGCCAAATTTCTCAATCCCATCCAGATATATTTCTCGAAACTCTCCGTTCGCGCGGGCGGATAGCTCGTATCTAGCCACGTATCAGACCCCGGGCACGAGCGATTTGCAACGCTTCGGCACGGATTTCCTCGACGGTTTGAGTACTTATTCCGCTGGCTTTGGCATCAGCGAAAATTTCCCGCAACTCCTCGATCGTATATTCCTCGCCACGGCGAGCACGGTCCTTGCGGATGAGGTCGCGCACGTAGTCGCTGCTGCTTGCGTAATCGCCATTGCGAATTTGCGCTTCCACCCAATCCTTCATCTGATCCGGCAA
>JAGWJK010000210.1 GCA_028865845.1 Rhizobiaceae bacterium | reverse complement strand
TGGCATCCGGCGGATATGAAGACAGCACCGAAGACTTTGGAAGAGACTGGCGGCAACGACCGTGAACACACTGGATTTTGACAAGCGACCGGAAGATACCCGCGTCGTCGTCGCCATGTCGGGCGGCGTCGACAGCTCTGTCGTCGCCGGTATTCTGAAGCGCCAGGGCTATGACGTTCTCGGCATTACGCTGCAGCTCTACGATCACGGCGCCGCCGTTCATCGCGCCGGCTCCTGTTGTGCAGGCCAGGATATCGACGATGCGCGCCGCGTCTGCGAAACGCTCGGCATTCCGCATTACGTCCTCGATTACGAGAAGCGCTTCCGCGAAACCGTGATCAATCCGTTCGCGGAAAGCTATGTCGCCGGCGAGACGCCGATCCCCTGTGTCGCCTGCAACCAGACCGTCAAGTTTGCCGACCTGCTGGCGACCGCCAAGGAGCTTGGCGCCGACGCGCTGGCGACGGGCCATTACATCCGCTCGCGGCCAAACCCGTCTGCCGGCAACCCCGGCCGCCGCGCACTCTATCGCCCGGCGGATGCCGACCGCGACCAAAGCTATTTCCTCTTCGCCACGACGCAGGAGCAGATCGACTATCTGCGTTTCCCGCTCGGCGGCATGCCGAAGTCGGAGACGCGAGCGCTCGCTGAGGAAATGGGCCTGGTCGTCGCCAAGAAGGCCGACAGCCAGGACATCTGTTTCGTGCCCCAGGGCAAGTATTCCGATGTCATCGCCAAGCTGAAGCCGAATGCCGCGCTCGCTGGCGAGATCGTCCATCTCGACGGCCGCGTTCTCGGTCAGCATGAAGGCATTCTGCATTATACGATCGGCCAGCGCCGCGGCATCGGCGTCGCCACCGGCGAGCCGCTCTATGTCGTCTATCTCGACGCACGCTCGCGTCGCGTCATCGTCGGCCCGAAGGAAGCGCTCGAAACGCACCGCGTCTATCTGCGCGATGTCAACTGGCTCGGCGACGAGACCCTGGAGCAGATGGCTTCCGGCGAAGGCTTTGCCTGCTACGCCAAGGTTCGCTCCACCCGCGTGCCGGCGCCGGCTGTGCTGCATGCCGACCGCAGCGGGATTTATGTCGATCTGACGATCGGCGAGGCCGGCATTGCCCCGGGCCAGGCCTGCGCGCTCTATTCCGCGCCCGGCGACGATGCCCGCGTCTATGGCGGCGGCTTTATCGAGCGCTCCGAACGCGAACCTGCCGCGGAAGCTTCGCTGCGGGCGCTTCTTGCAGGCCCGGTGGCCGCCTGAAGGGTAGAGAGCCGCAAGGCTGGGGAGCGAGCCGATTTTTATAAATCCCCCGCTTGACACAAAGCCGAACCGCCCTCTATAAGCCGCTCAACCGACGAGCTGACGCTCTTCGAGCGGCGGTTTTGTTTGTTCCTTGCACATAATCTCTCGTCTTCGAGATTGATCTAATCGATTATGCGCGATGTGGCGGAGTAGCTCAGTAGGTCAGAGCAGAGGAATCATAATCCTTGTGTCGGGGGTTCAAATCCCTCCTCCGCTACCATCAGTCCCCCCCGCAGTTCGGCGCGTTGTCCCAAAAGTGCATTTTGGTGCCCGATGACCTCGACATCAACGCCGCCATCCTCGCGACGCCGGTCTCCTTGGCTTGAGACCGACATCGAAGCTTTTGCGAGGATTTTACTGCACCACAAAAGGTGCTGGCTCTTCCACTGCCTTGACTGGCGGTGGGTTCCATTTTCCGGTTAGCGCGTCAGAATTCGGCGAATAAAGCCGCATCGTCAGATTGAATGCGCCGTTGGGAGCCGGTAGCCAATTTGCTTGCATGTCTGTCGGCGGACTTGCGTTCTGGATTAACAGATCAAGAGAGCCATCGGGGTTGTAGACGAACGGCATCCAACTGCTGACGGCGAAGCGGTTGAGGCTGTTTGCGACCTGAAAGCCGTCCTTGTCATAGAGCGTTATAGACCAGAACGCTCCGACGGGCGGGGTCTGTCCCTTGTCGAAATGGATCGTGTACCTGTTGGCTCCGTCCAGTGGTTTCCCGGCACTGTCGGCCAGGTTCAGCGGATAGATGGCATCCTCCGGGAGATTTGCGCCGAGCCCGAGCTGGGCGACAATCGCCCTTTTCAGGTAGTAATTGCCATACACGCCCATCGTGTCGGTGTTCATCGACCAGCCGTTCACCACCCGCGCCAGGGTCGGCACCTTAAAGGCCATCAGCTGTTGGGCAGCCTTCGGCGCGGCCTCGAGCGCGGTCTTCACTGTTGGATCAAGCGTGTCGAAGTCGAGGCTCTTGCCAGGCTCGATACCCAGCCGCTTCATCTGCGCGATGATCGGCTGGTCGGCCACATGCGGTGGAGTGGATTTGAGCAATTCGGCGGCATAGGCGAAATATTTCTTGCCGTCCATTGTATCCACTAGGGTCTTCGGCGGCGTTTTCATGTCGACGCTTGGATCGATCTTGACCTCGACCGGGGTGGCCGCCTTGCCCCATTGCGACAAGGGCGTGACCTTCAACTGGGCCTGAAGGGCATTGACCGCCGGATAGTCGGAAGGTCCATCGGTCTTCATACGGCCGATAATCCACACGAATGGGGTCGGAGCATCGATCCGAGTGACGCCCGACGGCACGTCGCCATTCCAATTGGCTGGCGCAACCAGAAAATTCTGTGCCTTTGTGCCGGTCGTCCGCCATCCCGGCGAAGCGAACACGTCGGACCACATATCCAGCATCGGAAGCAGATAGAACCGGCCGTTGGTATCGGGAACGGAAACGATAACCGGTTCCTTGGTCAGATCGAGCCAAGCGCTGGAATAAAGGGTGTCGAAGTTAGGCCGAACAACGACTTTGAAATCCGCTGGAGGAAAGGCCGGAGCGTTGCTGAAGGTATTGGCCGGACCGCGCATCAATTCCTTGCCGGGTTCGATGTTGGTCGCCTGCAGGCGCGTCAGATCTATTGTCAGCAGCGGATAGAAATAAAGATACGCGTTGGTTGCGATCTCGTCGATCGACGGTTCGGTCGCCCGAGCTGGATTGAATATCGATACACAAAGACATGCGGCAACGGCCGCAGAACGAATAAACTGCTTCATGAGATTCCCCCCAAGCGCTTCCGACTGCCCCGCAGTCAAGGACAACGCCAGGTGACCATATTCTCGGAGTTCTTTATGTCAATATATGCTAATTTAGATTTATTTATAATATGGCGAGCTACCTCAGGTTGGGTCTCGTAATGACACGTGCGAGCTTCGAAAAATCCTTAAAGATCCCTCATGGCGGGCATGGTTGAGAGTTCGTCGTGCATAAGCCGTAGCCTGGGAGATTACGCCATCGTCGACGGTTATTGGGAGAGGCGGCGCGGATTTAAACGGACCTCGGTCTGCCTATCTCGATCTCCATCCTCTCCTCCACTTTAACGATGATTGCTCTGATATCCTCAACCAACACCGCTCCTCAAATTTCTGACATCTTGCACCGTGAAAATGTGTGCAATGCAGAAGCGTCGTCTGCGGGAGCGGCTTGACTTGCCGTGCTCACATGTCAACGTTTGAGTGAAACATAAGGGATGCCGACCATGACTCCAGCACGATTTTCCGAGTGCCTTTTGCATATTCGCTGGACGCCTCTCAATCTTGCCAGTGCCTTGCAATGTGATTTGTCTTGGGTGGAGGCGCTGGAGGCCGGAAATGCCAAGGTGCCGGAGGGCTTGGCGGAATGGCTGGAGACTTTGGCGCAGTGCCATGAGGCCGCGGGCGTTCCGAGCACTTATCGTGGGCGTGGTCACGATTGAGGCCGGTCTCCGCCGCCTTCGAAAGACGAGGTTGCGCGGTTTTGCGGGACGATGTCGCCAATAATCAGGTGATCATTACCTGTGCACGTTTGGCCAGTCGGGAGCGTCCGACCAGTTTTCACCGTCGCCGAGCGCGCCGGCTGGCAGGGGATCGTTGACGACCACGGTCGTGAACAGCTGATCCAAATAGACTTGCGTCCCGATCTGGTAGATCTGCAGCCAGTTGCCGGATTGCTCGATTTTCACGAACTGGCCGACGTTGAAGACGGCGGCATGGCCGTCGGTCTCGATGACATAAAACGGCGGTTCGGTGATTTTCTTCGTGAAGCCGACAAGGTGACGCATGAGATATGCTCCTGATCATGTGGACCATATGCAAACGTCGTCGTCGCGCCCGTTGTTCCGGATTTGCATTGTCGGCGATGGACGAAGCGCGAAAAGGCCACAGCCGTCGAGGGGCGTGTGACGAAGATCGTGCGTGGCGACAGGGGTTATTTCGCTCTCCGGCCGATCGGGCTCATGCCGGCGTCAAGGGCAATCAGTAGCGCGCCTGCAGCAGCAGCTTGAACAGATGCGCCCTGCTTTCCGAGCCGAAGCTGCCGTCGTAATTGAAGGCGAGCGACAATTGCCTGTTGAGGGCGACATCGAAGCCGGCATCGATCACAAGCGAATCGCGATCGACGACGGTGCCGCTTTCGCTGAAGACGTCGCCGCCCGCAAAAGCCAGCTGGGATGCGATATTAAGATCGCCGAAGGCGTGGCGCCATCCGAGCGAACCGTGAAGGGTGCCGGTCGTATCCGCAAAGGCAAAGGTGCGCTCGGCCCTGGCGCCGAAAGTCGCGAAGGTGACCGAGGATTGATCGGCATCGCCGCTGAGAGCCGCCGCTCCGCCGTGCTCCGAAAAGTCGTCGGTGCGGATATCGGTATAGGTGAGGTTGGCGAAGGGTTCGATACGGCCGTCACCGACAGACAGCGTGTAGGCGAGTTCGCCGAATACCTGTGCCGTATGGGCGTTGTAATCGGACCGCAATTCGTCGGCAAAGCCGGAGAAGTCGACATTGCGGCGTGTCGACAGGGACTGGAAGGTGTAGCTGCCGCCGAGACGCAGGGCCAGCGCACCCCATTCCCTGCCAGCGTAGACGCCGATATTGTAATTGTCCGCATCGGCATGCGCCGAAACATCGGATTGATTGAAGCGGCTGCGGCCATAGCCGGCCAGCGCGCCGACGCGCCAGTCCGTGTCGGCAAGCGTGGTATCGAAGCCGAAAAGCACGCCGCCGGTATTGCTGGTGCCGTTGTCCGACGATGTCCATCCGCCATAAGGTGCACTCCAGAAGGCCGGCAGGCCGCTTGCTGGGTCGGCAAGAATGCCAGCAATGGCTTTTTCGGACGGCGTTGCCGGGTGCTGGCCGGTCTCGGCATAACCAAGGCTGGTGTCGTCAGACATGCGCGCCTGTATGGGGTTGGCGGCAGCGCCGTTCTGCAGGTTACGCAGGCGATCGATGGCGGCATCGCGGATGAAACGGCCGTTGTCGAAGGCGGTGGTGATCAGAGAGGTATGGATTTCACCGGCAAGCTGGCCGAGCGCATCGGATGCTTCATTGAGGCTGAGCACCGCGAAGGCATCAAAGAGCGAGTTGGAGGCGCCGAGGCTCTCCAATCCGCGCGCGGTCGAACGCTGGTTGGCAGTGGTGCCGGCTGCTGCAAAGGAAGTGCCGTTCGGCTGAAGCGAAAGATCCAGTGTGCCGCCGGAGTAATTGAGGACGGGGCTGACGAAGGCGTAGTTTACCTGGACCGTGTCGAAACTGCCGGAAATGCCGCCTGCCGCCGAAAGTATGGTGTAGCTGGTGAAGGCCTTCAGGTTGCTGCCGACCAGGGAAAGCGTTCCGCCGTTCAGCGTCGCCGTGCCGGTGACATCGATACGGTCGGTGGTGGTGCCGTTGCTTTCGATCAAGAAGGTGGAACCGCTTTGCGCCGTCAGGTCGCCGTCGATCGTCAGCGTGCCGATGCCATTATTGCCCGGCGACAGCGTTGCGCCGGACCCGACCACCGTCGAACCGACGGTGCCCGTGCCACCGAGCAGGCCATAGCCGCTGAGCGAAATGGTGCCGCCCAGCGTGCCGTCGACGATGAGGCTGCCGCCCGAGACTGACGTCGTGCCGTTAAAGCCGCTGGAGTTGCCGGTGAGCGTGACATCGCCTGCCGCGACATAAAGTGCGCCGGTGCCGTCGATTGCGGTGCTCACCGTCTGCGGGGCGCCACCGAAGTTGAAGACCAGCGAGCCATTGCCGCTGCCGAAGTGGATCGTGTCGACATCGAGCGTGCCGGGCCCGGTCGCGGTCTCGCCAAGTGCCGATCCTATATTCAACGAGGCCTGCGAGCCGGCCTGGGTGGCGATGTCAACAGTCGAAGCGGAAAGCGTCGAGCCGCCGCTTACGGTCACGTTTGCAGTGCCGGCGTTGCCGACGGTGAGCGTATCATCGACCGATAGGACCGAGCCGTCGCCGGTCACCGTCACAGCGCCGTTGCCCGTCGAGGCATTGCCGATGGTTGCACTGGTCGTGTGGAGCGCGCCGCCGAGAATGACGTCCAAGGTTCCCTGTCCGGCGTCGCCGACGACGAGATTGCCCTGATTGTTCCAGCTCGAGGCGGCGTCGGTCACGGTCACGGATCCGCTGGAGCCCGCGAATGTACCGATGCTGGCGCCCTGGCTGCTGACGGTGCCGGACGATGAGATGGCAAGGCTTCCCACTCCTCCGGCAGCAGTGCCGACATCGAGCGTGCCGTTGACGAGCCATTCACTGCCTGAACCGCTGACGAGCGCCTGGCCGTTGCCGCCAGCGCCTGTGCCGAACGATGCATTGCCGGTCGATAGCGTGGCGCCGGAGAGGACCTGCACGGAACCGCTGCCGGCATCGCCGTCCTCGAACGCGCCGTTGACGTCGACCCTGCTGTTGTCGCCGACAACAACCAGCGTACCGTCCGACGAGGCTTGCTCGCCGAGGATTGCGGTATCGGCGTTCGCGCTTGCGCCGCCGGACACCGTCACCGAGCCGGTGCCGAGATTGCCGACGGTCAGTGCGCCGGATACGTCCCATAGCGAGCCCGTTCCGTCGACGGTGATGGTGCCAGTGGCATTCTTGCCATCCCCGACGACCGCCGAGGAACTGTCGACCCGGCCACCGGTGCTGATATCCAATCGGCCGCTGGCGCCCGAACTATCCGCTTCCGCGCTGTCGCCGCCGATCGTCAATGCGCCGGTATCCCATAGCGAACCGGTGCCGCCAACGGTGACGGAGCCGCTGGCGAAGCGACCGATCA
>JAGWJK010000209.1 GCA_028865845.1 Rhizobiaceae bacterium | reverse complement strand
ACAGATCCATCTGCATCGGCCGTTGCGCGGGAAGTGCATTCCAGAACGGTTCCGCCACGCACGTCGCCGCCAGCGTGAAAGCCGCCAGCATCAGCGCGCCGATCCAGCGGAGAAACCCCGTCAGGATCATCACGGAGCATCCAAGCTGGATGAGAGTGACGATAGCGGCGTAGGGTGCCGCCGGAAGCATGCCGTATCGTGTCATTTCGTCGATGCCGACGCTGAAATCGCTGACCTTGGCACTCGCGCTCACCAGATACGGCGAGCATAGAAAAAGCAGAGCCACCCAGCGAACCGGATGGCTGGTAAGGAAACTCTGGAACCAGTCGGCCGGTCCGGCTTCGGATCGATTGCTCATGGTCATCTCCATCAGGCGGGGGGAATATCGAGCTGGCGTGCGAACAGGACGGTATCGAAAAATTCCCGCAACTCAACGATCTTGCCGTTCCGCCATTTGCAGATCGCCATGAGGGTGATGGAGAATCGCCGGTGATTGGGCGCTATCAGCCGATTGCCGCGTCGCAACGAGCCGTGCATCGTTCCGCTGAAGGTGGCAACCGAACAGGTCTTTGAACCGTCATGGCTCATAAACAGGTCGAGATAGGGTGCCATGTCGAGCCGTGCGTCCGGAAATGCGATGCAGAAGGCTTTTGCCCGGTTGATATGCCATGCCTTGTGGTGCGGCATCTCTTCGCCGCTCGCAAAGATCATCAGTTCGTCGTCGATGAGAGCGGCATAATCATCCCAGCGCCGCTCGTTCCAGGCGAGGTCGGCGGCGCGCATGGTGTCGAGATTTCGTCTCCCCATCGTACGAGCCCTCCGCTGCAGATATCGCGGTTGCGTGACTGGAATTTGACGTCTCTTGGTTGCTGCAATGGTAGGATGCCTGAGCTCGGATCGGGGAGTGAGGAAGCCGGAACTTACAGTGAGACACGGCGGTCATCGCCTTTCCACCGATCGTCAAGACACTCGCAGTGCCTCCAGCTTTCCGAGCAGCCGCGCAAATTCGGAGGTGGATCGCAGCCAATCGAAGCGTGGATCGCTGCGCATCCAGACGGTCGAAAGCTCCTGCGCGTCCAGTGCGCGCGACAGACTGGCGATCGTCCGTTCCTCATCCTGAACGGATGCGGCAAGCGTTGCCCTGGCGAAATGGCTTCCGCGTGAATCGCCCGCCTGGAATATCCGCCGCGCCACATCGGGAGCGCCCAGCCAGGCATCCATTTCCTCTCGGGCAAACGCCAGCAGCGGATGGTCAATGGCGTTTCGCCGCAACGAGGCGGTCAGAACCCGGGCGCCTTCGAGATCGTTGTCGAAGAATCTGGCAAGCGCCATGTGGAGAATGGCCTCCGCGGGCGCGTGTCGGGCATCGAGCGCCGCGTTGCCGTCGTCGAAGACGTCGAATCTGCGGGACTGATAACGGCTGATCGCTTCGGCGATATCCTGCTGTTGGCAGAACGGCTCGATCCGCCGTGCCTCGGCAAACAGCCGCTCGGCCTCCTCATGTAGCCCGATAATGGTGAGATAGACGCCGTAGATGCGGGCGGAGCGGGAGTTGCCACCGGCGGCAAGCGCTGCCTTGAAACCCTCTTCAGCCGCGTCCCGGTCTCGTTCCAGCCACGCCGAGACGGTGGCGGCTGCCGTCAGGGCATCGGCTGATCTCGGATCCATTTCCAGGGCGCGATCGGCGGCGCGTCTGGCATGTTCGAACGCGGTTTCGCGGTCGATCGTACCGATCCGGAAGAGATCACAATAGCAATCGGCAATGCCGGCATGGCCACGCGCATAGTCGGGCAGGGTGGCGGCTAGATCCTGGAATATCGCAAGCGCGTCGTAGAGGGCGGCCGGCATCTGCCGGTCGACCAGGCGTCGTGCGCGGTAAACCTTAGAATGCGCCTCGACCGCGGCCGGGCGAGGACCGATCTTGTGCGCCCGCATCGCGGATATATCCACGCGCAGACGGCTGATGAGCGTCGTGGCGATCCTCTCCTGAAGTTGCAGCCTGTTGCTGGTCGGACCGTCGAAGCGGTCGGAGGAAGCGACGAAGCCCTTGCCGTCGGAAAGCTCGACCGTGACCCGGATGCTGTCGTTCTGCTCTCGAACGGTGCCTTGCAGCACGACATCCACGCCGAGCTCGGCGGCGACCGACGAGGCCGGCTGCTGGCGCTCGGCAAAGGGAAACACCACGCTTCTCGACTGCACGCGCACGCCCGGCTCCGTGCCGAAGGCGTAGATCAGTTCGTCCGTCAGGCCATCGGCGAAATCCTTGACCACCGTGTCCTGCGACAGCGCCTTGAACGGCAGGATGGCGACCGACGCGCCCTGACCCTTTTCGAATAGCCCGGAGGTCGGCTCTGTCGCTTCCGCCGTTTCGTCCCGGGCGCCGGGCGTATTGACGGTAAATTCCGGGATGTAACTGCCAATCGGGATGGTAAGAAGCACCGGATCGTCGCGCCCGTCGAGCGCGAAATAGTCGTTCAGCTTCTTGCGCAGGCGCCGCGCCTCGACACGGACGGTCGAGTCGATCCGTGGATCGTAGGGCGGATCGCGACGATATACCGCGTTGCCGATTACCGCTTCGCGAAGGTTTTCGCCGCGCCCCTCCAGCGTTTCCTCCACGAGATAGCTGAGAAACGACAACAGGCGGTCGGAGCCGGTAAAGGTATCGCTGCGGCGGAGGATATCGAGCTGATGTCTGATCTCCGACGGAGACGGCTTTTCTGGCTGATGCATCTCAACTCTGCTCGGTTTTCCAATGAGGACCATGTCTCTCGTCGGTTTCGATTGTTCGTCAATCCTATGCGGCCAAAATGCCGTCGTCGAACAGTAACTTTACGAGAGCACACTGTTAGTGCGCCGCATCTAACAGGGATGAACCCTTTTTCGTGCGGGCAAACTTCGTAATCTCCCCCGCGATCGCAACAGGCATGTTCCGGAGGATCGCACGTGACTGATAACCATCTCGACACCGGCGCAAAGGGCGTGGTTGCCTCCATTGCAGAAGAGGCAATCGATATTGGTCTTGCGGCCCTCGACGCGGTAAAAGATGGAATGGTCGTCGCGATCGCCGATCTGAATGCCGAATGGATGACGGAGGCTGAGGTTTCCGTTGAAGAAACAGGTGACAAGGCCGCCTCCGGTACCGATAAAGCTGAAGGCGTGTGATTTTTAGGCCAACCGGGACCATCAGGGAATGTGTATATGAAGATCGTGAGAGCAGTCATCGGTTTGGCCTGCCTGGTCGCACTTGCCGTCGTGCTGTGGTTTGCCACCAAGCCGCCACCGCTGATCGTGCAGGGAGAGGTGTCGGCTAACCGTGTCGACCTCAGTCCGCGCGTGTCGGGTCGGGTCGCCAAGCTGAACGCCGATGTCGGCGACAATGTGAAGGCTGGGACCGTCATCGCGGAACTGGAAAGCCCGCAGCTGGTGGCTGGCCTGCATATGTCGGAGGCCGCCCTGGCGGTGGCGCAGGCCGATCTCGTGCGCGTCAACAGCACACGACCGGAGACGATCGATGCGAGGCGCGCCGAGCTTGCCGCGGCAGATGCCGACGTCACGCTCTACCAGGAAGCATCTGCCCGTCAGGCAAAGCTCGTTACGTCAGGCTCCTCGACCCAGTCGCAGGTGGAAGAGGCGACACGCAACCTGGAAGCCGCCATCCGCAAGCGCGAATCCGCGCAAGCCGATCTCGATCTGGCTGTCGCAGGCGCAAGCAAGGAAGAGAAGCAATTGGCAGCCACCCAGGTCGAGCAGGCGAAGGCCTCGCTCAATCAGCAGCAGGTCGATGTCAACGAACTGATCATCCACGCCCCGATCGACGGCCAGGTGACGACACGCGTCGCCGAACTCGGCGAAAACTTCAGTGCCGGCGCGCCGCTGTTTTCGATCATCGATATCGCAAACCCGTGGTTCACCTTCAATCTCCGCGAGGATCTTCTCAAGGGCTTGAAGGTCGGTGATACCTTCAAGGTGACCGTTCCGGCGCTGAATTCGGCGGAGCTGGAGGTCAAGGTCACCGTCATCAATGCGCAGGGCCAATATGCCACCTGGCGCGCGACGCGGGCGACAGGCGATTTCGACCTCAGGACCTTCGAGGTTCGCGCCGTTCCCGTGGCACCGGTCGACGGGCTGCGGCCGGGCATGAGCATCATCGCGTCGTGGCCGCCCGCGACGGAGCGTTGAGATGCTGGCGAAGGGGCGCATTCGCCCCAGCTTTTTTCTGGTGTTCGGGCGGGAAGTCGGTCACTTCCGGCGCAAGCCGTTTCTGATCATCCTGTCGACCATCCTGCCGCTCATCCTCATGGGCGTCCTCGCCGTCGTGTTCAGCGCTGGCCTCGCGACGCGGTTGCCGATCGCCGTTCTCGATCTCGACGGAACCGATCTTTCCCGCACGATCATCCGGACGGTCGATGCGACACCCGATACCGCCGTTGCCGCCAATGTCAGCGATCTGACCGAGGGCAGGCATCTCATCCTGTCCGGCAAGGTGCACGGCTTGCTGATGCTGCCGCGCAATCTCGAGCGCGACGTCTTCGCCGGCCGGCGTCCGGAGGTCGTCTTCTTCTACAGTACGCAGACGCTGACGACCGGGAATCTCACTCTGCGCGGCGTCAGCGCTGCCGTGCCGAGCGTTGCCGCCGGCATCCGCATTTCGCTTCGCACCGCCGAGGGACAGCCGGTGGACGCGGCGCAGGAAGCGCTCACTCCCATTCCCGTGCAGGTGAACCCGCTCTTCAATCCGACCCTCAATTATGCCCACTTCCTGCTGGCAGCCCTGATGCCGGCGGTGCTGCAGATCGTCGTCGTCGTCACCATGGCTTATTCCGTCGGATCGGATGCGGAGACGCAACATCGCCTGCGCATTCTAAGACGTCTGGGCGGCGGATTATGGCCGGCGATGTTTGGCAAGATCTTGCCTTACACGGTGCTGTTCCTCCTTGTTCTCGGCGTTTCCGATATCGCGCTGTTCGGCTATTTCGGCATGCCGATGCGCGGTCATCGTGGCCTTCTCGTCGCCGGCGCCATATTGTTCATTCTCGCCAATCAGATGGTTGGTACGTTGCTTGCGCTGCTGTTACGCCCTGTCGCGACCGCCGTCAGCATCTCGACGCTTCTCTTTGCTCCCGCCTTCGGCTTCATGGGCATAGGCTTTCCGCGCCTTGGAATGAACGCCTTCGCTTATTGGTGGGGCGAACTGCTGCCGGGTACCTGGTATCTGACCGTGCGCATCGACCAGACCCTGCGCGGAACGCCATTTGATCTTTCGGTGAAGCCGCTTGCCGCGTTGCTCTTCCTGGCACTGCTGTTCGGCACCCTGACGGCTTGGCGGCTGGAGGTCATAAGGGCGCGGAATGACAGGCGACAAAGGGCGGCCATGCCTGCGGAGGCGACGCCATGAGAGGCATTCTGACCGTCTGCCGTATCGAGCTTGGGCGCATCTTCACCCTGAAGCCTGCCTTCTCGGTCCTCATCCTCGCCATTCTCGTCTACGCGGCCTTCTATCCGCAGCCTTACCGCGCCGAGACGTTTCGCGACGTTCCGATCGCGCTGGTCGATCAGGACGATACGGACAGCAGCCGCGAGCTGGCGCGCCGCATCGACGCTTCGGCCGATGTCGCCATCGTCGAGACCTATCCCGACCAGCAGACGGCGCAGCGTGGTGTCTATACGCGTGGCCTGTACGGCATCCTGGTCATCCCAAAGAATTTCGAACGGGATCTACTGCATGGCAGGCAATCGCCGATCGCGATCTACGCGGATGCGAGTTATTTCCTGATTTATCAGCGCGTCTCTGGCGCAGTCACCGCGGTGGCGCGCACGATGGGCGCCGAGGTCGAGACGGCGATCCTGATCAGCCAAAACGTAGACCCGGTACTGGCGGCGGCAGCTGCCGATCCGATGCCGCTGACGGCGGTGACGCTCTTCAATCCGCAGGGCGGATACGCGACCTATATCCTGCCAGCCGCCTTCGTGCTCATCCTGCAGCAGACGCTTCTGATCGGCGTCGGTCTGCTTGGCACCTATCCCAATCCGCAACTGGAAGCGATTTCGTTCGAACGGATCGGATCGATTTCGAGGGTGCTCGGCAAGCTGCTTGCCTACCTCGTCATCGAGACCGTCGTCTTCTCGTTCTACCTGCTGGCATTGCCCTATCTCTACGACATTCCCCGGTTGGGGTCGCCTGGGACGATCTTCCTGTTCGCGCTGCCGTTTGCTCTTGCCGTCGGCTCGCTGGGCCTTGTGGCCGCGCGCATTTTCCGCAAGCCGCTCGTTCTGCAGCTTGTCACGGCCGCGATCGGCATGCCGTTCCTGTTCATTTCGGGTTTCTCATGGCCGACCGAGGCTATCCCCCCGGCGCTGCACTACGTGGCGCTTGCGCTGCCGAGCACATCGGCCATCAACGGTCTGGTCGACGTCGCGCAGCTGGGGGCATCGATTTCCGATGTCCGGCAACACTTCCTCATCGTTGCCGGCCTCGCCATGGTTTACGGAACGCTGGCGGTGATCCTGGAGCGGCGGCCGCGAAGTTGATTGCGGCCGCTTCGTATCTTTGTAAGGCAGGTTCGGATGATCCGGCAGGGATCGTCTTACGCAAGACCCAATGGCATCTGTACGATCTTCCGGCCGGCACCATAATCGCGCTCATGCGAAGAGCGGGCGCGGTTGTCGCGGCGAGCGGAAACGTCGGTCCGGTGGATCTCGAACATGCCATCGGGATAGGTACCGGTCTCGTCGGTTTCCGCGTCGACCTCAGGTTTCGCGGCAAAGATTTTGAAGATCATTTCGGGGTCCTCCGTAGCGCATCATCAACAAACGAATCGGCTGTTCGGTTCCCTTGGTAATCGCCAAGTAGTTAAAAAATTAACCATGTTAGCGATTGAGTTTACAAGATGATTATAAAAAGCAGATGTCAATACCCCTGATGTCCGCCGGATGCCGCCTGCCACGCATCGTCAGCGGTTCAGTCAGCCCGAATAGTTGAAGGAAATTTGCGGCGCTTTGGGCCTACGTTTTCGAGGGAAGACGGCTTCTTACTGCTGAAGCCGAAGGCCTGCTTCCTTGGCCGCCTTGATGAAGGCTTCGCGTGCGGCTTCGG
>JAGWJK010000208.1 GCA_028865845.1 Rhizobiaceae bacterium | reverse complement strand
ATCAATCTCGCAACCGCTGCCATCAAAAAGGCCGTGCCGAATATCGGCGTTATCACCGATGTCGCGCTCGATCCTTTCACCAGCCATGGCCATGACGGCATCCTGCGCGGCAATGAGATCGTCAACGACGAGACCGTGGAACAGGTGGCGCGCGCCGCCGTCTACCAGGCAGATGCCGGCGCCGACATCATTGCGCCGTCGGAGATGATGGACGGCCGCATCGGCGCCATCCGCCAGGCGCTCGACATGGCCGGCCACCAGAGCGTCGGCATCATGAGCTATGCGACGAAATTCAGCTCGTCCTTCTACGGCCCCTATCGTGAGGCGATTTCGACGGGCGGCCTGCTGAAGGGCGACAAGAAGACCTATTACATCGATCCGGCGAACGGTACCGAGGCCGTGCGGGACGCAGCACTCGATGTGGAGGAAGGCGCCGACATGCTGATGGTCAAGCCCGGCCTGCCCTATATCGATATCTGTTGGCGGCTGAAGGAGGCTTTCGGCCTTCCGACCTTCGCCTATCAGGTCTCCGGCGAATATTCGATGATCAAAGCCGCCGCCGCCAACGGCTGGATCGATGGCGAACGCGTCATGCTTGAAACGCTTCTTGCCTTCAAGCGCGCGGGCTGCGACGGCATCCTTACCTATTTCGCGATGGATGTTGCGAAGTTGCTGGCAAAGAAATAGCCGGAAATCCCCAGGCTCATTGTATTCCATTTTCCTCACACCATATTTTCGGCAAGGTTTTTCCGAAGGAGGAAATCATGAGCCTGAATTCCAGCCCGCTTTACGCAGCACCGGACGACTGGCGCGCCTATAGCGGCGTGCTGAGCAGGCGTATCTTCGCCTTCGTGCTTGATTACATCATCGTTGCGTTGCTCTGCGTTCCGGCAGCAGTGGTGCTCTTCGTGCTGTCGATCCTGACGCTCGGCCTCGGCTTCGTGCTTTATCCGGCGCTCTTCATCATCGTGGCCGGCCTCTATTTCGGCTGGACGCTCGGCGGCCGTCACCAGGCGTCCCTCGGCATGCGCGCCATGGGTATCGCCATGGTGCGGGTCGATGGCCGGCCGATGGATTTTCTAACCGCGATCGTGCATCTCGCGCTGTTCTGGATTTTGAATTCGGTTCTAACGCCGCTGATTCTGCTGGCCGGCCTGTTCATCGAGCGCAGCCGCCTCATTCACGACCTGCTGCTTGGAACAGTTATTGTCCGCACTCTGTGATACAAGGCGATATCCATTCGCCAAGATATCCAATCGGTTGATCCGCCGCCGGCGATATACCGTATGCGGTCGCGCACTTTCCTTCGATCAGGCACGGAAACTGTGATCCTGACAACAGGACGTGGTTGACGTTTTCCAAACTTGAGCCATGCTTGTAGAAGTCGAATGCCGGGAGAAAGGTTTATCAACGGCAGATGAATACCCAGTCGACGCCATCCCCGCAGTTTTATCTGACGGCCCCGGCTGCCTGCCCCTACCTGCCGCGCGAGATGGAGCGTAAGGTTTTCACGCATCTCGTCGGCCCGCGCGCCGCGGAAATGAACGACATCCTGACGCAGGGCGGCTTCCGCCGATCGCAGAACATCGCTTATCGCCCCGCCTGCGAGGCCTGCCGCGCCTGCATTTCCGTGCGCATTCTCGCCCAGGACTTCCAGCCCAGCCGGTCGATGAAGCGGGTGCTTGCCACCAACAATGATATCGTGGCGACGGAATTTCCGGCTCAGCCATCGAGCGAGCAGTATTCGCTTTTCCGTCGCTACCTCGATTACCGTCACCAGCAGGGCGGCATGTCCGATATGACCGTGCTCGACTATGCGATCATGGTCGAAGACACGCACGTCAACACCCGCATCATCGAATACCGTCGGCGCGAGGAAGGCTCCGGGCTGGAAGTGAGGCCAAAGGGAGAGTTGCTGGCGGCGGCGCTGACCGACGTGATGAGCGACGGGCTATCGATGGTCTATTCCTATTTCAATCCGGATCTTGCAGACCGCTCGCTCGGCACGTTCATGATCCTCGATCACATCAAGCGGACCAAGGCGCTCGGCCTGCCACATGTCTATCTTGGCTATTGGGTCAAGGGCTCGCGCAAGATGGACTACAAGACGCGGTTCCAGCCGCAGGAGCATCTGACGACGCGCGGATGGGAACGCTTCGACCCTGCCGACGCCGAATAGGCTCCAGGGCGACGCATGCAATTTTCCGCTCTCTCCGATCACCATAAAGGCTTGCTGCTGGCAACGATCGGCGGCCTGACGCTGTCAATGGACATTCCGTTGATCCGGCTGGCGAGCGGCGAGGTCTGGTCTATACTTGCGGTGCGCAGCGTTGCAACGATCACTGCGGCCGTGCTGGCGCTTCTCGTCATCCATCGCATGCGGGGCTCTGTGCGCGGCGCGCTTCCAGGGCGGATGGGATGGCCCGTCGCGTTCTTCTATGGCCTGACGACGATCAGCTTTCTTTGGGCGCTCCACTACACGAAAGCGGCAAATGTCGTTTTCATCATTGCCTTAAACCCGATGTTCGTCGCGCTTCTCTCATGGATGTTCCTGAAGGAGCGCCCTGCCCTTTCCACGATCGCAACGATGGTCGCCATGGTTTGCGGCGTCGCCTTGATCGTATGGAACGGCGTCGAGGGCGGCCATCTGCTTGGCGACGCACTGTCGGTCTTCTCATCCTTTTCGATCGCCTGTGCCATCACCATCGGCCGCGGCTCGCGCCGGGACATGGGCTTCGCCTCACTGCTCTCTGCTGTCGTTCCAGCAGCGATCGGGCTCTATCATGTCATTCCCTCGGGCATTGCGATCAACCATCCCGGCTGGATCCTGCTCGACGGAGGCATCTTGATGCCGCTTTCCTTCTGGTGCCTGGCGACCGGTACGCGTTTCCTGTCCGGGCCTGAGGTCGCGATGTTCTATCTGCTCGAGACCATCCTGGCGCCGATCTGGGTCTGGCTGATCTTCGAGGAGGCACCTACCACAATGACGCTCATCGGCGGCCTGGTGATGATCCTGGCGCTCGTCACGCATTCGCTCTGGCAGGCATGGGTAAGAACGCGGCCTGTTGCGGCGGAATAAAGGCTGCGTTGCTTTAGTTGCTCCGGAATGTTATAACGCCGTTATTACACAGGAGTGAGATCAGTGAACGTTGTCATCCGCAAAATCGGCAATTCCGAAGGCGTTATCATTCCGAAGGAAGTTCTTCAGAGACTTGGTTTGAAGAATGGCGATGCATTGGAGATTCGCGAGGTGAACGGCAATATCGAGCTGATCCCTGAGCGCGCAGACCTTACCGAACAATTGCGGGCGGCAAGACTTGGGATGCAAAAATATCGTGCAGCCCTGCGAGAACTCGCAAAATGAACGCATACAAATGGCTTTCGCGCGAAGCGATCGAGATCATGCATCACGAGCAGCTTGCCGAACATGGCGGATTGCCTGGCCTAAAAGACGAGAACGCACTGGAGGCTGCCATTGCGCGCCCTTTGAACAAGGCGGCATACGGCGAAAACGATCTATTCGTTTTAGCCGCCGCCTACCTTTACGGCCTCGTGCGGAATCATCCCTTTTCCGACGGAAACAAGAGAACGGGATTTCTTGCTGCGTTCACGTTTCTCTACATCAACGGCTACCTCGTCGAAGCTGACGACGCGACCGTAGTAGCTTTCGTACTGGGGATGGCGGCTGGAGAGATCGACGAGATCGGAGCGACAGACTTTCTCAGAGATTTCAGCATTCCTCTGACCGACTGAGAGCTTTCAATCTCCCGCGATACCAGTCCCCTCGCTCAGGCTTAGGGGTTCGTCGCTTGAAACGCCCGGTTGGGGCGTTTCAATGGCTAGGGCCGCCGCTTCTCACCCCGAAAATCTGCCGCTTCTCGGGAAGCCCTTCGGTACAGTACGGCCGGCTGCGGCGCGGTCGCCGAGCCATTCGATGAGTTCGTCCTTGGTCTTGGTGAAGGTACGGCCGGCGCTGTCTTCCCAGGTCAAGCCGTTGGCAATGACGAAACACCTCACGTCGGCGACGCCGCCATCCTTGTAGCGCTGCAGGCGGACGCCCTTGCCGCGTGACATTTCCGGTATCTGCGCCAGAGGGAAAACGACCATCTTGCGATTTTCACCGACGACCGCGACATGATCGCCCGACACCGGCACGAGCATCTTCGTTTCGTCCGGCGTCGTGAGGTTCATGATCTGCTTGCCCTTGCGGGTATTGGCCGCCATTTCCGCTTCCGGAACGATGAAGCCGTTACCCGCGGTCGAGACCACCAGCTGCTTGCGCTGCGGATCGTGAACGAAAGCGGTCAGCACGTCCTGATCGTTTTCCATGTCGACGATGATGCGCAGCGGCTCGCCATGGCCGCGGCCGCCGGGCAGCTTGTCGCCGCCGAGCGTGTAGGCCTTGCCGCCGGTGGTGACGATCAGGATCTTGTCCGTGGTCTGCGCCGGGAACGCTACCTTCAGCGCGTCGCCTTCCTTGAAGGTGAGCGTCGAGGTATCGGAGATGTGACCCTTCAGCGCGCGAATCCATCCCTTTTCCGAGACGACGACGGTGATCGGTTCCTTCTCGATCATCGCCTGCAGGATAGCCGCATCATCGGCCTCGGGAGCCTCGGCGAACTGCGTGCGGCGGCGGCCAAGCTCGGTCGCCTTGGCAAATTTCTTCTTCACCTCGCCGATTTCCCAGGCGACGGTCTGCCACTGCTTGTCGTCGGAGCCGAGCAGAGCCTCGATCTCGCTTTTTTCCTTGGTAAGTTCGTCGAACTCCTTGCGGATTTCGAACTCTTCCAGCCTGCGCAAGGAGCGCAGCCGCATGTTGAGGATAGCTTCGACCTGATTGTCGGTCAGTCCGAACCGCGCCATCATCACAGGTTTCGGTTCGTCTTCCTCGCGGATGATGCGGATGACCTCGTCGATATTGAGGTAGGCGATGAGGAAACCGCCGAGGATTTCCAGTCGCTTTTCGATCGCGGCAAGACGGAAACGCGAGCGGCGCAGCAACACCTCGCGGCGATGGTCGAGCCACTCGAGCAACACCTCGTTCAGGGCCATGACCCTCGGGATGCGCCCCAGCGACAGGACGTTCATGTTGAGCGGAAACCGGCTTTCCAGCTCCGTCAGCTTGAACATCGATTCCATCAGGATCATCGGATCGACGGTGCGGCTCTTCGGAACCAGCACCACGCGGATATCCTCGGCCGATTCGTCGCGCACGTCCTCCAGCAACGGAAGCTTGCGCGCCACCAGCAGCTCAGCGATCTTTTCGATGAGCCGCGATTTCTGCACCTGGAACGGAATTTCGGTGATAACGATCTGGTAGCCGCCACGACCGAGATCCTCGGTCTGCCATTTGGCGCGCACGCGGAAACCGCCGCGGCCGGTTCTGTAGCTTTCGATGATGCTGCTGCGATCATCGATGATGATGCCGCCGGTCGGGAAATCCGGGCCGGGAATATACAGTTCGACCAGCTTCTCGACGGTTGTCTCGCGGTCGCGGATGAGATGCAGCGCCGCGTCGCAGAGTTCGTGTGCATTGTGCGAGGGAATGGAGGTCGCCATGCCGACGGCGATACCGGACGAACCGTTTGCCAGTAGGTTCGGGAAGGCGCCTGGAAGGACGATCGGCTCCGAATTCGATTCGTCGTAGGTATCGCGGAAATCGACTGCATCCTGGTCGATGCCTTCGAGCAGCAGCTCCGACACCGCCGTCATCTTCGATTCGGTATAACGCATCGCGGCGGGGCTATCGCCGTCGATATTGCCGAAATTCCCCTGACCGTTGACGAGCGTGTAGCGCTGCGAGAAGTCCTGCGCCAGACGGGCGAGCGCATCGTAAATCGACTGGTCACCGTGCGGGTGATAGTTACCCATAACCTCGCCGACGATCTTCGCGCATTTGCGGAAGGCGGCATTCGGGCGTAGGCCCATCTCGCTCATCGCATAGACAATGCGGCGGTGAACCGGCTTCAAACCGTCTCTGACATCCGGCAAGGCACGATGCATGATCGTGGACAAGGCATAGGCGAGATAACGCTCTTCGAGCGCCGCCTTCAGGTCGACCGGAAGGATACTGTCGTCGTCGCCGCCCGATGGCGGTAAAAGATTTTGTCCCATGGTCCTTGACTAGCCGATATGCGGATTCCCGGCAAGAAATCGTGGGAAAGCACTTGTGGATGACGCCTCAGTTCAAGCACAATCTGACGCAACGGTAGACACAATTTTCCTGCATATATTTGTACCAACTATGGTCATTGAATTTTAGCTGAAGATGAATACAAATCGCCGCGGTATTCCAAATCTATGTTATCCCGCCCTAAACACGCTCAATGAGGAAAAGCCATCATGACTTTCTATCGGACAACACGGCTGATGCTGTCCAGCGCCGCCGTCCTGTTTTTCGCAAACTCCGCCTTTGCGCTCGACGGCAACGACCTGCTGAAGAAGATCAATGACGCATACGCTCAGCAGGGCGGCTCGATCGCAGCCGAGGGCGTCGACATCGACGGCACGACCGTGACCCTCAAGGGTGCATCCTTCAAGGCAGCCGGCGCAGCCGAGAGCGTCAAGATCGGCGATATCGAAATGAGCGGCGTCGAAGAAGACGACGGCGGCTACACGATCGACGAGGTCGATTTCCCCGATATCGCCACGACGCAGGATGGCGTCACCGTTTCGGCGACCGACCTGACATTGAGCGATGTCGAAGTTCCGGCCGACGCAACCAAGGGCGACCTCAGCTCGATGCTGCTCTACAAGACCGCGCATGCCGGCGCTGCCTCCGTCACCAAGGACGGTACTGAAGTTTTCTCGATTTCGGATGCAGAAGCCACGATGAACAAGCGTGACGACGATTCCGGCCTCGACTTCGATCTCAAGGTGAACGGCGTCAAGGCAGATCTCAGCAAGGTCGACGACCCGCAGGCCAAGGAAGCCATCGGCGCGCTTAACCTGCAGCAGGTGAGCGGCACGATCGCCATGAAGGGCAGCTGGGAAGTCGCTCCCGGCAAGATCGACATCACCGAATATTCGCTCGATCTCAAGGATGTCGGCAAGCTGAACATCGCACTCAGCCTTTCCGGCTACACGCCGGCATTCGCAAAGTC
>JAGWJK010000207.1 GCA_028865845.1 Rhizobiaceae bacterium | reverse complement strand
CCATCCCAGTCATGCAGGCTGATCCACAGGCTTTCGACCGCCGACCCCAGGATGACGACAGAGAAGAGAACGGCTGCGGGCAATATCAGTAAAGCAGGAGTAAGCCACCAGCGATGGCGACGCCAGAACATCAACATTCCAGGACCTCGTATGGTTCTTGGGGAAGCGGAGCGACGGCTCCGCTTCCCGGTCGCTGGGAGGAAACTAGAGCTTGTAGATGCGCTTGCGGGTCGCTTCGAGCCGCTGCAGGATTGCCTGTCGACGTTCGGGCTTTGCCATGAACTCCTGGAAGCCGACGAGACCGGCCTGCGCCATATCCGGATCGCTGTCGCGGTCGTAATATTGCGACGTGCCCTGTACCGTCTTCAAGGCTTCGACCGCCGCGTTGACGAGCGGATCCTTGCTCGGCGGAAGGTCGTTGCGCGGCGGCACGTTACCGCCAGGCTCAAGGTAGGGGCCGAGATTTTCTGGCTTGTAAAAGTAAGCCAGGAATTCGCGCGCGCCCTGCTTGTTCTTGGCATTGGTCGGAATATGAACCGAATTCAACGAGAACTCCTCGAAGCGCCCGATTTTGGGATCCATCGTCGGGAATGCCGCAAAGGCAAGCTGGTCCAGTTCTTCCTTCGGGAAGACGTAGCGAACGAAGGCGCCGAGATTCATCATGCCTGCCTTCTTCTGCGCCAGCAGCGCGCCGGCTTCCTGCCAGCCGAAGGAGGTGTTGTTCGGCGTGAAGAAGTCCTGCTTGATCAGCGTTTCCCACTGGTCGAACACCGGCTTCAAGGTCGGATCGAGATAGCTCATCTCGCCGTTCATCAACGCCATGTGCTTATCGAGGCCGTTGATGCGGAGGTTCATCTGGTCGAACCAGCCGGCGGCCGGCCACAATTCCTTGGTGCCCATGGCAATCGGGGTCAGGTTGGCGCTCTTGCACTTGGCGCCGAACGCGATGAAATCGTCCCACGTTGCCGGCGCGGAGACGCCGAGCTGGCTAAAGACATCCTTGCGATAGAACATGCCCCAGAGCGTGCCGCCGGTCGGCAAGCCGTATTGCTTGCCGTCGACGGTGACAGCGCCGGTCGCGGCACCAAGCACGTCCTTGTACTTCTCCTTCTCGAACAGATCGGAGATATCGTCGAACAGGCCGCGCTTGACGAAGGCGCGCATGCGGTTTCCGGAAAACCAGAAGCAGATGTCCGGCGCGCCGGCGACGAGATAGTTGCGGATCGCGGTCTTGTGCGCTTCGTGGTCCATATTGTTGACCACGACCTTGACGCCGGCCTGCTTGCCGAAATCGTCGGCGATCTTGCGCAGAACCGCCAAGGCATCGGCGTTGCTTTCGTCTGAGATGATATTGATGTCTTGCGCCTGAGCAATGGCAGGCATCGGAAAACCGGTCATCGCGGCTGCGGAAACCATGCCTGCGCCTTTTAGAAAAGCACGCCGGCTCGATTGGCTCCCAAGCAAATTGAAAGTCATTTGAACTCCTCCCGTTGTGATACCTTCTGCCATCCGTGATCAGCGAACCGCGCGGCGGCTCCCTCCAAGCGCTTCCGTGTGTCCCGAATTCATGGTCGCAGAAACCTATCCGCGGCGGCGTGGAAGCGCTGCCCGGGTCGTCAAGTTCACGAAACCATGTAGACGTATGTTCTGACTTCTTCGTGCCTTCACACGAGCCGGATGTTGATCGGCAGGGGAAGTTATGCATATATCCAAACCGGGTGCAATAATTAATTTACAAAATTAAGAAATGGACGGAATGAAATTGAAAGGCGACCAGAGCACCTCCAGAGCCATGAACAGGCGGCTGATCCTCAACCTGCTGCGGCGAGAAGGTGCGAGAAGTCGTGCCGAGATCGCAACGATCACCGGCCTCAGTCCGGCTGCCGTGACCTTCGTCATTGCCGATCTGATCGAGGAAGGTCATGTGACCGAAGGCAAGGCGGTGTCGGGTCTTTCCGGTCGTCGGCCGATCCCGGTCGAGATCAACTATGCCAATGGTCTCGCGATCGGCTTCAAGCTGATGGTCGGTTCCGTCGAATGTGTGGTGACAGACCTGGCGACAAATCCGCTGGCCTCGATGCGGCTCGCCCTCGCCGACCGTGATCCTGAAAACGTCGCCCTCGCCCTCGCCGAAGCCATCCCCACCCTTGTCGAAGCGGCAAACCGTCCGAACGCGCTGCTCGCCGGCGTCGGTATTTCCATGCCCGGTGTGATCGACAACGAACAGGCTGTCTGCGTGCGCAGCCATCGCTTCGACTGGGACAACGTGCCGCTCGCACGCATGTTGGCGCAGCGAGTGAAGGTGCCGGTATGGCTGGAGGACGATACCAATGCTTATGCGATCGCCCAGCAGCTCTTCGGTCTTGGCCGCCAGCATCGCAACATGGCGGTGCTCGCGATCGGCGTCGGCATAAGCTGCGCCATCATCATCGAAGGCAAACTCTATCGTGGCGCCAACGGGGCTGCCGGCAAGTTCGGCCACACGCTTTATGAGGAAGACGGGCGCCAATGCGAATGTGGCAAGCGCGGGTGTCTCATGGCCTATTATTCGGAGCCGGCGATGTTGCGGACCTGGCGGGCCGCTGCCGAACTCGGGGCGGGCCACGGCCTGCCGGAGATGCTTGGCGCCATGGGTGACCGCGATCCTCTGGTGACGTCCATTCTCGAACAGGCCGGTGTCGGCATCGGCAAGGCGCTCGCCAATCTCGTCAACGTCACCGATCCCGAAGTGATCGTCGTCGGCGGCGAGGCCGTGTCGTTTGGCGAGGCCTTGCTGCATCCGTTGCGATCGACGATGAGCAAGCACACGTTTCGCACCGCGCCGCCGCTGCTGCCGGACTGGGAGGACAATTCCTGGGCCCGTGGCGCCGCGGCCCTGGTTACCCAGAAATTCTTCGATTTCGAGACGTCGAGCGGGACAGTCGGGAACGGATAGACGGTGTTGATGTCACCGGCGGCATAACGGCGGCGGCATCTTGAGCGATTGGCAAAAGGGGTGAGGGCGAGGTGGCTGTCGTTATCTCTTGCTGCGGATGCGGCAGACTCATCTGCTGCATGAACTATCCGCCTTATCGCTCTTCGCCATGATCCATATTTGGGGCGACCGCGAAATCAAACACGCAAGTTTCATTGTGCGGAGGGAAGGTGTGGTGGAGTCGCAAGTCCCTGCCCCTGCCCTTGTCTGAAGTTCTGTGACGTCGGACTTAATACTGCGCGATAAGATGTGATTCACTCAAGATCGGCGTTTGAAACGGGACTTGAATCGCGGCTTCCGATATGACGTCTCCTGACGAGCCATGAGTTGGCGGAATTCCCCTTGGACCTTTCGTCCGGCGGCAGATGGAGATTGTCCCGTTACAGATCGGCGCAGAGAATTTTGATCGGTGGAAATCGTTCCGTCCCGATTTCAGAAGCGCCAATTGTCCGCCATATCTTCTTTTCAAAGATATATTTCCGAGGAGGATTCCCCGCGGGGAACTCTGTCTTTGGGGCGTGTTTGGGGAAAAGTTCCCCGCGGGGAACTGCCGGCTCCACCGTGGTTGTCGGCCTCGGTAGAATCACGCTACTTTCTAACTACGCTAAATTTTCGCAATAGCGGCCTTTAGCGTAATTTCAGAGACCTTCACGCAAACTTAACCATACGGGCGCTTAATAACGTGACCACAATTTGGAGAAAGCTGTGACACGACATCTAAGCAGCATGGCGTTCATGCAGACATTTTCTGCGAAGCTGGACGTCGCCCTGAGCAATCTCAGCCTTGCACAGTTCCCGCCCGACGCGCGTCGGACGATGCGGAAATTTACCTCCTCGGAAGTCGCGGCGCTGCTGAACGTAACCGAGGCCTATATCAGACAGGTGTCGCTCAAGGATCACGGACCGGCGCCTGAGATCGCATCCGGCCGTCGGCTCTATTCGATGGAACAGGTGCTCGAGTTGCGGATGCACCTTGCCAAGAACGGCCGCAAGAAATGGATGAACCCACGCCGCGTTGGCGATGAGCAATGCCAGATCATCGCGGTTACAAATTTCAAGGGCGGCTCCAGCAAGACATCGACGACGATTCATCTCGGCCATTATCTGGCCTTGAGGGGATATCGCGTGCTCGCGGTCGATCTAGACCCTCAGGCCTCGCTCACCAGCCTGCACGGCAGCCTGCCCGATTTCGACTACAGGAGCGGGGATACGCTCTATTCCGCCATTCGCTTCAACGACCCAATCCCGACCGAACAGACGATCCACAGCACACACATCGCCGGCTTCGACGTCATCTGCGCCGGCCTGGAGCTTTCGGAATTCGAAACCGCCGTGGCGTTGGAGATGCGCAATTCCGGCGGCACCGGCTTCCTGCTGCGCGTCGCACAGGCGTTGGAACAGGTGGCGGATCGCTATGATGTCATCTTGATGGATTCCGCCCCGTCGCTGAACTTTCTGACGCTGTCGTCGCTGACTGCGGCGACAGGGGTTCTCATACCCGTTCCCGCGCATATGCTTGATGTCGATTCGACGGCGAAGTTCCTGGAGCTTGCCGGGTCCTACATGCAGGTCCTCGAACAGGTAGGCACGACGGCGCAATGGGATTTCGCCAAATTCCTCATTACGAAATTTGAGCCGAACGACCATCCACAAGCCAATATGACGGCGCTGATGCGACAGGTGTTCGGCGAGGATCTGCTGCTCAATTCCGTCATCAAATCGACCGCGGTCGCGGATGCGCTGACATGGAAGCAGAGCCTTTACGAGGTGCAGCGGGCGCGGTTCTCCGCTCCCAAAACCTATGACCGCGCCATCGAATCGATCAACGCCGCCAACGCTGAAATCGAAGAACTTCTCTGGAGAGCATGGGGGCGCGAATGAGCAGAAAAGACTCCAAGGGCATGTTCGCCAATCTGCTCGTCGGCCCGGCACAGACTGTGCCCGCAGCACCTTTGCCTGCGCCGTCGAGTTCCCCGCATCTTCTGAAAGTGGCGGCAAGCGTCCGCCAGCTGCAGGAACGCGGCGAGCTGGCCGACAAGCTGCTCAGCGGCGCCGATCACATCATCGAACTTGATGTGGACGCGGTTGCTCCGTCGCACATTCCGGACCGCTTCGATGGCGCCTACGAGCCCGACAAGCTGCAGGAACTGGTGCAGTCGATGCGCGAGCACGGCCAGACGACGCCGGGCATGGTTCGGCCCGTCAATGGCGCCAGCGGTAAGTTTCAGATCGTCTTCGGCCGTCGCCGTCTGGCTGCGGCAAAGCTTCTCGGAATCAAGTTCAAGGCCATCGTCCGCGATCTGACGGATGAACAGGCGATCGTCATCCAGGGTGAAGAAAACGCCAATCGCGACGACCTGTCTTTCATCGAGAAGTGCGTTTTCGCGCTGAGCCAGGAGCAGGCGGGTTTCAAGCGCGAAGTCATCTGCGCCTCGCTCGCGACGGGCAAGTCGCACGTATCGGAGATGCTTCAGCTCGCCAAAGCTTTTCCAAGGCCGGTTCTGGAGAGGATTGGTGCTGCGCCTGAAACCGGGCGCCGGCGTTGGGCGCAACTTGCCGAGCATTGGAGCGCAAAGAAGGATGCCGCGCAACTGGCGGAGAAAGCCTTCGCTGCATCTGTCGGCCGCCAGCTTTCGAGCGACGACAGGTTCGCGGCTGTTCTCGCCGCGCTTTCGAAGAACGATGGTGCCTCGGCGGTGACGCCTGAACATACGCAGGACGTGATGTCGAAGGGACTGATTCTCGCGCGGGTGAACTACGCCAAGGCCGGGACCAAGCTCACATTCACGAAGTCAGTTCCCGACGATTTCGTCAGCTACCTTCTGGGTCGCATCGAAAATCTGCACGAGGAATATCTCGCCGAGTCTCGCGAGGCGGGACGGACCGAAACGAAATAGGAGACGAATCCGCAAAAGAAAAAGGCCCCCAAACGTTGCCGTCGTGGAAGCCCTTCTCGATATGTAGCAATACGAGAATCACATTTCCGCGAATCCCTGTCAAGAGTCTCAGGCACCGTTTTGGGTGATCGGTTTTCTTTTGCCTTTTGAAAGGTGAAGAAAAATGGAGAGCGGACATGTGACGACGCCCTTTGGGCGGCGGCCGATGACGCTTGGCATGTTGGCAAGCCAACGCCGGGCGAGCACTATCGAAGCAGACAAATCAATCGACAAGTGGAAACTCTTTCGCGCGGTATGCGAGGCGAGGGAAGGGCTCGGCGTTTCCGATCGGGCCCTTTCGATCCTCAATGCATTGCTGTCCTTCTATCCGAAGAACGAGCTTGCGGCCGATGGTGGCCTGATCGTGTTCCCGTCGAATGAGCAGCTGGCGGTGCGCACGCACGGCATGTCGGAGACGACGTTGCGGCGCTATCTCGCGTCCCTGGTCGATGCCGGCCTAGTCGTCCGTCGCGACAGTCCGAACGGCAAGCGCTATGCCCGCCGGGGCAGGGCAGGGGATATCGAACAGGCCTACGGCTTCGATCTGTCGCCGTTGCTTGTCCGCGCCGACGAGATCCAGCGGATCGCCGCTGAGATAGAGGCGGAGCGCAGCGCCTTGCGTGTTGCCAAGGAGCGGCTTTCGCTGTGCCGGCGCGATGTCGCAAAGCTGATCGAGACAGCGATGGGGGAGGGCGCTCCGGGCGATTGGATGATGGTTCAAGAGCTTTATCGCTCGATATCGATGCGCCTGCCGCGTCGCGCATCGATCGGTGATGTCACCCCATTGCTCGAAGAAATGGAGATGCTGCGCGAGGAATTGGTCAACCGATTGGAAAGACTCGCAGATCTCAGAAATATGGCTGGCAATGACCACCAGATCGGAGGTCACATACAGAATTCAAACCCCGACTCTAATTCTGATCTTGAACCAGGCTTCGAAACGAAGCAGGGCGAAAATCCTCAGGCTAAGCCACGGCCTGCCGTCGAACCGCCGAAATCCTTCCCGCTTGCCATGGTGCTGCAGGCCTGCCCCGAGATCGCTATGTATGGCCCGGGCGGCGGCATCTCGTCCTGGCGCGAGCTGATGGCGGCCGCCGTGGTGGTGCGCTCGACCCTTGGGGTCAGTCCGAGCGCCTATGAACGGGCCTGCACCATCATGGGGCCTGAAAACGCGGCAACCGTGATTGCCTGCATCCTC
>JAGWJK010000206.1 GCA_028865845.1 Rhizobiaceae bacterium | reverse complement strand
CAACGGCCAATTCAGGTATCTATCTTGATTTCCAGGCGCTTCGGCGCCTGGAATTGTTTTGTCGAACAAATGACAGCTAGATAGCTTTTCAAACTAAGGGGTAGTTTCCCCAGTTGACCTCGTCACCAGTCATGCCATCCCCTGTTTCATGAGGACACCTATGTCCGGCGACGGTTTGCCGATGTCAGGCTTCGATGCGCGGTCCGGTCGGATCGGGTTGGCCGTCGAAAAACAGGTAGAGTGCCGAGATCCTGCCGTTCGTGGCAACGATGAAGTCGGTGCCGGCATAGGCCGGCGGTTCGCCGGGTGCTCCGGCGACCCATTGCAGCCGTCCGGCCTGACCGTGCAGCTCTTCCGCAGCTGCGATCGGCGTATAGCGGAAGGTTGGGTGCGTTGCCCGGATGACACCGGCGATGCGGGAGATTTCGTCGCGGCCGCGGTAGATTCCGTGCGGTTCGACGAAGATGGCATCCTCGGTGAAGATCTCGTCCACGACGGCCCGGCGGAGGGCGTCGTCGCCCTCCCCGAACACGTTCTGGAGATTGCGATCAAGCAACGTGGCGATGTCATAGGACATGATCATTCTCCATCAATGTAATGTGGCAAGGAATGCCGCTGATCAGATCTGGACGTGGCCACCGTCGACGAACAGTTCTACGCCGTTGACGAAGGAGGCATCGTCCGAAGCAAGGAACAGAACCGCCTTGGCGATCTCCTCCGGTTGTCCGACGCGACCGGCGGGGATCAGGCTTGCCAGGTAATTCTTCGTGCCTTCCGCCTGGTCGCCACTACCGAAGAGTTCGTTGAGGCCTGCCGTCTCGGTCACGCCCGGGCTGATCGCGTTGACGCGAATGCGGCGATCCTTCAGATCGAGGATCCAGTTGCGGGCGAAGTTGCGGATCGCAGCCTTGGTCGCCGAATAGACGCTGAAGGCGGGTGTGCCCGAGATGCTTGTTGTCGACGAGGTCAGCACGATCGAGCCGCCGTCACGAAGGAGAGGCAAGGCCTTCTGCACCGTGAACAGCACGCCCTTCACATTCGTATCGAAGGTCTTTTGATAGTGTTCCTCGGTGATAGCGCCGAGGGGAGCGAATTCGCCGCCGCCTGCATTGGCGAAGACGACGTCGATATGGGAATGCTTCTGCTGTACCGCATCGTAAAGACGATCGATATCGACGAGCTTGCCCATGTCGCCCTGCACGCCGGTCACCCGGCCGCCGATTTCCTTGACGGCGGCATCGAGCGAATCCTTGCGACGACCGGTGATGAAGACGAAAGCGCCTTCCGCGATGAATGCCTTTGCGGTCGCCAGACCGATGCCGCTGGTGCCGCCGGTTACGATGACGACCTTGTTTTCAAACCTGTTTGCCATTGTCTTTCTCCTTTGCTGCGGCTCATTGCCGATGCGAAGAATATGGTTTCAGAACGCTGATGCGAACAGCGGGCAAATCTGTTACTCAGCGTTCCATTGGAGGAACGCTGATGCGAACGGACCTGAACGACCTGATGTATTTTGCCGAAGTGGTGAACCATGGCGGCTTTGCTGCGGCAGGACGCGCGCTGCGCGAACCGAAATCCAAACTCAGCCGCCGCGTGGCGGGATTGGAGGCCCGGCTCGGCGTCCGGCTGATCGAACGCTCGAGCCGGCGGTTCCGAGTGACAGATGTTGGACAATCCTTCTACGAGCGATGCAAGGCGATGCTTGCGGAGGCCGAGCGCGCCGAAACGATCATCGCGGAAACGCAGTCGGAGCCGTACGGTCTGGTTCGCATGAGCTGCCCGACCGGCCTTGTCGAACCGATCTCGGGTCTTGTGACGCAGTTTCTCGATCGGTATCCGAAGGTGCGCCTGCAACTCGTGGCGATCGACCGGGCGGTCGATCTCATCGAGGAAAGAATCGATGTCGCCCTGCGCGTCCGCACCTCGCTCGACGGCGACGCGTCCCTGACGATGCGGTCGCTCGGAAATTCCATCCGCATTCTCGTCGCCACCCCACAGATCGCCAGCAGGATCGCCGATATCACGGATCTCGCCCTACTCCCGACGCTCGCGACCACCGACGATCAGGCCGAGGTCGATTGGTATCTCGAAACAGACGACGGCCGCACCCACGTGCTACGCCATACGCCGCGATTGGGATGCGCCGATTTCACATCGGTGCGCGCGGCGGCGATCGCCGGCCTCGGCGTCGCATTGCTTCCTGACCACAGCTGCAAACAGGCCCTCGATCAAGGGACGCTGGCACGCGTCCTACCGGCATGGCGCGGCGTTCAGGGGCTGGTGCATCTCGTGTTCACGACCAGACGCGGCCTCCCTCCTGCGGTGAGGAAGTTCATCGACAGTCTCGCCGCCGGTTTTCCGCGCGACGCGCTCGTGCAACGAACTAGAGATGAACCGGATCGACGCCTGCAAAAATCCACTGCAGATCGTTGAAAATCAATTGCTTTATGCCGATGTCACCCGCCGGAGATGATTATCGCACCACCTCAACGAGAGCAGCCACCGTGGATCGGCCAAGGCCGATTGCGTGTCGCGAGGCGCCGAGCGCATCGGAGACCAGGTCGCGTCCGCCGTGCAGCAGCGTGCCCGGCAGACCGACCCGTTCGACGACGACGTCAGGCTGCTCGTCGATTTCCGGACGGTCCTCAAGGTCGGGTGCTGCTCGATTGGAAGCCACCATCGGATCGCGCGTATCGCAGGCCGGCAGGCACTTCTCAAAGCTTGCCGCATCTTCTGTGTGTTTAGGCACTGCGGCGGACTGGGCGGGTGCATAAACAGGCCTCGGAATCGGAACAACCGCAGCCACGACTTCGGGCTTTACTTCCGGAACAGCCGTGGCTGTCGGTTCCTCAAGGCTCGCGACCAGAATATCGTCCTTGATAGGTCTGGTCGGCGTTACCGGCGTCAACTCGGCCAGAGCCGGAGGCTGGGTCACCGGGCGATTGCTTTCGAAATCATCTTTGCTGGCCCAGGACGCCATCGAAAGCCCCAATCCGGCAATGATCAGATAGAATGCGGACCTGTCCAACATGGCGGATGTCCGGGCGAGCATCGCTTTGAGAGCACGTAGCATTGTTCCTAACCTCTTCGTCTGGTTGACGAGGAGGATTAGAACGTCCAACTGTGACGACTTTCCCGCCAAATCATGGTCGGATCGCGGTCTGTTGTTTGAAAATGTTGCAGGGCCGGCGACCGCTGCAACATTCGCCGGATGCTTCTCATGCGGTCCCGAGGTCGTAGATCCGCCCCGTCAGCCATGCCGGCCAGTCCCGCTCGAAAAAGGATTTGGCGGTTTCGTCGAACTTTCGGTTGCGGCGGATTGAGACCGCTATTGTCTCGCCGTCCAGCCGAACGACGATCTGCTCGTCGCGATGGGCCGCCTTTTCCTTTCGGAAGCGGAATTCTTCGAGCGGACCGGATCTTGCAAGCGGCAGCGATTCGCCCGATGCATCGCAAATCGCGCGAGCGCCGCGACTGCCGCCGCCATTCCGGATGAAATAATCCAAGGCGGAAAGCACCGCTTCCGAGGCAAGCGCCATCTGCTGCCATTGCAAGGCCCGTCCGACCTCCGCCGCTCGTTCGAACGCGATCCCCTTTTCCCGGATTTCAGCGTTGAGCCGTCGTGCCTTGGCCAGAGCTTCGGAGACGCTGAAGCTATCGCAGATGAGGCCAGCCTGATCGCTCATCCGCGCCTGCACATCGGACCGGATCGCCTTAACCGTCAGCGGACTGTCCGGCTTGAGGACCGCGAGCAGATCGCCCACGCTCGCTTCCGCCGCCCGGATATCGCCCGCCGGTGGCGTTTTTGCGCGCCCGCTGGCGCCGATATGCTCGGCAACGCGCGTTCCGAAGACCTGACCGGCATTCAAGGCCGCACCGCCCGGCCGCGTGACGCCATGCGTGCCGGCAGCCTCGCCGACGGCATAGCACCCTGCAAGGCTGCTGCGTCCCCAGGTATCCACCATGATGCCGCCGTTCATGTGCTGATTGTTGACGGCAAATTCGAGCGGCTCGGCTGCGATGTCCACCTTGTATCGACGATAGAGTTCGATCGCGAGCGGGTTCATATGCCGAAGACGTTCTATCGGCATCCCCTGCGCCGCGCCCGCCTTGCCGAGATATTGCGTCACGTCGTCGTCGAGGCGATCGAGGCCGAACGGCAAGTCGCCGGGTACGGGCAGCGGATTGCGATTGAAATCCATGAACACGCGGCGGCCCGCTGCATTTTCACGGAATATCGCGAGGTCTACGAGGCTCGAACCGAAGTCCAGCATTCGCGTCGAATGAAACGGCCATTGGTAGCCCTTGCGAAAGACGTTCGACGCCATTTCCTGCGTCGTCCGGTAATATTGCGCGAGGAAGTGATGTTCGTTTCCCCCGGCATCGAGCGAATAGATGTGCGGGATCGCCTGCACGTAAGTGCCCGACAGGTTCCAGGGAAACCCTTCCCTGCGGGTGCCGATCCCGAACTGGCTCTCGGTCAGATTGACGAGGTCGATGCCAGCGTCCAGTGCCGATCCCAGCGATCCGAAGCAACCGTTCGGATAGACGCTGTCGCGATAGAGTTCACCCGGCCCTCCGGCTGCCAGGACAAGAACATTGCATGCGAACAGCGCCAGACCGAACGGATTGCCGTTGGTGCGATCGCTTGCGCGAATGACAAGAACCCCGACCACGCGGCGTTGCGGGCCCTCGCCTTCGGCGAGTATTTTCACCGCGGTGGTATGATTGAAGAAGGGAACGGCGAGGCGGATCGCCTCGTCGGCTAGAACCTTGACCATCAGCCGCGATGTGCGCGGTCCGCAGCTGGTCGCGCGACCGACTTCGTCGTGGTCGGTCTGGTAGCGCAATGTCCCGCCAAGCGGGTCCTGCGGCAGGGGAAGGCCGAGATATTGCAGGGAGGCCATCATGCGGGCGGAACCGACAGCCTCGACATAGGCCGTGTCCTCGTCCATCGCGCCGCCCGCCCGGATAGCCCGCGCCATGGCCTTGAAGTTGTCGCCCTGGTCGGCCGTATTTGCGGTGTGGAGCGTCTGCTTGTCGGAGCCGGAACAGGCCGATGTTCCGCCCCATGCACTCTGGCTCATGATCACGACATCATCGCCGCGGCGCTTCATTTCGACGGCGGCGCGCAGCCCCGCCGCGCCCGAACCGACGACCACGCAGCCGGCCCTATAGACCGGCACGTCGATACCGGCCAAGCGAACCGTCTCGGAAGCTGCGGCCTCCGGCGAGAGCCTGGGCATGTCGACATCGGTCAAGGCGTCGAGAATATCTTGCGGCACATCAATGGTCATCGGCATCGTCCTTGTGGAATCGTCTGTCAGGCAAGCGGAATGTCGACCCAGCGCCTGAGGCGCGAGGATTCCATGCAAGCGTCGACGATCTGGCAGATGTGATGGCCGGTCTCAAATGTCGGCCACATCGGCGTATTCGTGGTGATCGATTTCACCACTTCGGCAGCCTCGATGATCTTGCTCTCGTTATAGCCGAGCGCGAAATTCGGAAGCGGCAGGAACGCGCGGAAGGTCGGGTTCTCTGGACCGACGTCGATCTCGCGGAAACCGCTCCGGCCGGTGCGGTCGTCATTGGTATAGAAGCGCAGCCGGTTCACCTCGTCATAGGTGTAGGCGATGCTGCCCTTGGTTCCGTAGATCTCGTAGGTCTGCATGAACTTGCGTCCGGTCGCGACGCGGCTGAAGTCGACGATCCCGGAAGCACCATTCTCAAAGCGGCAGAGGAGGTTCGTGGCGTCGGGATTGGTAATCTCAGCCCATTGCTCGTCGCCCTTGAGTTTGACCTGCTCGCCGTACGCAAGTCCCGCCACGACCGGCCGCTTGGCCGTGACGATGAGATTGTCAGCGATCAGCGAGCTGACGCGGCCAACCAGGAACTCCATGAAGCTGAAGATATGGGAACCGGTATCGCCGACGATACCGGTCGGGGCAAGAGTGCCGTCAGCGCGCCACATGAAGGGTGCCATCGGGTCACCATACATGTCGACATGCTGGCAGCCGCGAAACATCTTGATCTCGCCGATTTCGCCGGCTTCGATGATTTCCTTGGCGAGATCATGAACGGGATTGCGGGGAAAGGCGTGCCCGACCCTGGTGATGAGCCCTTTTTCCCTGGCGATATCGGCAAGCTCGCGAGCTTCTGCGGCGGTGTTTGCGAGCGGCTTTTCGCAATAGACATGCTTGCCGGCAATCAGGGCAGCCTTGGCCACCTCGTAATGCAGATTGTCGGGCAGGCAGATATCGACGAGATCGACATCCGGGTCGTTTACTGCCTGCCTCCAGTCCTGCAGGATCTTCGCACCGGGCGCTCGTCTTGCAAGGTCTTCGGCAACATCAGGATTGGTATCGACGATGGCGACGACCCGTGCGATTCCTCCGGAAACTCCGAGGAAATGCGGAAAGGTCTGGTAGGCCATGGTGTGAACCCTGCCCATCCAACCCGAGCCGCCCAGCACCGCGACCTTGACTTCGATCATCGACAACACTCCCGAGAAATTCGATCCTCAGCGGACCATTCATTACCGTTCCAGTGGGCCACGCTGTTGTGTGGCCCGCAACATCGGCTTACCGGACATCTGCTCGTGCGCGGGGCCTGATGTCGTTGCGCTCATAGGAAAAGATCGCTGCCGGCAGCGGCGCCATGTTGCGGACGATGTCCGCGCCCTTCTCGCCGACCATGATCGTCGGAGCGTTGGTATTGCAGGACGGGACGCGCGGCATGACGGACGAGTCGCAGACACGCAGGCCGTCGAGGCCATGCACTTTCAGATCGAGCCCCACGACGGCGTCAGGTCCCGTTCCCATCTTGCATGTTCCGACCGGGTGATGGTCGGTCTTGGCATTGGCGCAACCATATTCGAAGAGCTGTTCATCGGTCATGACTTTCGGACCCGGAAGGCGCTCGGCAAGAACAAAGGGCTTCAGCGCATCCTGCTGCATGATTTCGCGCGCGATCTTCAGCCCTTCCAACGACATTTTCCTGTCGTGCGGGTCCGACCAGTAGTTCGGATCGATCAGCGGCGCGGCGGCCGGGTCGGCCGAGGACAGCCGCACCGTGCCTCGCGAGCGCGGGTGCAGATAGGCGGAGTTGAGCGTGACGCCGG
>JAGWJK010000205.1 GCA_028865845.1 Rhizobiaceae bacterium | reverse complement strand
TGATCGCCTACTCGTCGGTTGCGCACATGGGCTATGTCACCATGGGCATCTTTGCTGCCAACCAGCAGGGCGTTCAGGGCGCGATCTTCCAGATGCTGTCGCACGGCATTGTCTCCGGCGCGCTCTTCCTTTGCGTCGGCGTGATCTACGACCGCACCCACACCCGCGAAATCGCGGCCTACGGCGGACTTGTCAACAACATGCCGAAATACGCCGTCGCGATGATGGTGTTCACCATGGCCAATGTCGGTCTGCCCGGCACCTCCGGTTTCATCGGTGAATTCCTGACCTTGATCGGCGTCTTCCGCGCCAACACCTGGGTTGCCCTGTTTGCCGCAACCGGCGTCATTCTTTCCGCTGCTTACGCTCTTTGGCTCTACCGTCGCGTCATCTTCGGCGCGCTGGAAAAGGAAAACCTGAAGAAGCTGCTGGATCTGTCGCCGCGTGAACAGTTGATCCTCTATCCGCTGATCGCTCTCACGATTTTCTTCGGTGTCTATCCGGCTCCGATCTTCGATGCGACCGCCGCTTCGGTGGATCTGCTCGTGAACAACTATACCGCAGCCCTGCATGCCGCGCAGAATGTTGCGCTGTCGATGAATTGATGACGGGACCTTTGGGACATGACTGCTGACACAATTCTTGCAAGCCTGCATCTTTCCATCCCGGAGCTCATCCTCGCGGTTGGCGCGCTCGCGCTGCTGATGATCGGTGTTTTCTCCGGCGAAAGGTCCGGGCCGATGGTCACGGGTCTGGCGATCGCGGTTCTCGCCATCGCCGGCCTCTGGATCATCTTCGTGCCGGGCGAGGGCCTTGCCTATGGCGGCGCCTATCTCTCGGACGGCTTCGCGCGCTTCATGAAGATCGTCGCGCTGGTCGGCTCGATCGTTGCGATGTTCCTGAGCATGGGGCAGGCGCGTGAGCTGCAGCTGGACCGGTTCGAATTCCCGGTCCTGCTTTTGCTGGCGACGCTCGGCATCCTGCTGATGATTTCTGCGCACGACCTGATCTCGCTCTATCTGTCGCTGGAACTGCAGTCGCTGGCGCTCTACGTGGTGGCCGCTATCAATCGCGACAGCATCAAGTCGACGGAAGCCGGCCTGAAGTACTTCGTGCTCGGCGCGCTGTCCTCGGGCATGCTGCTCTACGGCATGTCGCTGGTTTATGGTTTCACCGGCCATACCACCTTCGACGCCATCGCAACGGCGCTCAGCTCCGAAACCCGGTCGCTCGGCCTCGTTTTCGGCCTGGTCTTCGTTCTCGCCGGCCTTGCCTTCAAGATCTCCGCCGTGCCGTTCCACATGTGGACGCCGGACGTTTATGAAGGCGCGCCGACGCCGGTCACCGCCTTCTTCGCCGGTGCTCCGAAGGTTGCCGCCATGGCGATCCTGACCCGTATCGTCGTCACCGCGTTCCATCCGGTGCTCGCCGACTGGCAGCAGATCATCGTCTTCATCTCGATTGCCTCCATGGTGCTCGGTTCGTTCGCCGCTATCGGTCAGCGCAGCTTCAAGCGACTGATGGCCTATTCGTCGATCGGTCACATGGGTTACGCGCTTGTCGGTCTTGCTGCAGGCAACCAGACGGGCGTTTCGGGCGTGATGCTCTACATGCTCATCTACATGATCATGACGCTCGGCACCTTTGCGATCATCATGGCGATGCGCCGCAAGGACGGCCGTCAGGTTGAGAATGTCGACGATCTCGCCGGTTTGTCGACGACCAACCCGTTCATGGCGGCGGTGTTGACCGCGCTGATGTTTTCGCTCGCCGGCATTCCGCCGCTTGCCGGGTTCTTCGGGAAGTACTTCGTCTTCGTAGCGGCCATTCAGGCACATCTCTATGCGCTTGCCATCATCGGCGTTCTCGCCTCTGTCGTCGGCGCTTACTACTACCTGCGCGTCGTCAAGGTCATGTGGTTCGATGATGCCAAGGATGAGTTTGCCCGCACCGCCGGCTCGCTGCGTCTGGTGTTCGGCCTCTCCGGCCTCTTCGTGATCGCCTATGTCTTCTTTGGTGGCGCTATCGGCGGTGCTGCCGATCTCGCTGCTGCGACGCTGTTTTGATGGCGTCTGACATGAACGGCCGGAAGTCGCTCAGCGACTTCCGGCATGATGCCCTTTCAGAGACGACCTCCACCAACAGCGAATGCGTGGAACGGGCAAGAGCCGGTGATCTCGGCAATCTCTGGGTCACCGCCGCCCGTCAGACGGGCGGACGTGGCCGCCGCGGACGGACCTGGGTGTCCGAGCCCGGCAATCTCTACGCTTCTCTTCTCCTGATCGATCCCGCCCCGATGGACCGTCTCGGTTCATTGCCGTTGGCCGTCGCCGTTGCCGTGCATCAGGCCGTGCGTTCGGTTTTGCCGGCAGGCGCCGAGCCGGTCGAGGTCAAGTGGCCGAACGACATCCTGATCGGCCGCAAGAAGACCTGCGGCATTCTCATTGAAGGCGAAGCCTTGCCCGATGGGCGTTATGCGCTGGTGATCGGCATTGGCATCAATGTCGCGGTGAAGCCTGACAATCCGCTTTATCCGGTGACGTGCCTGCGCGAGCAGGGCGCGTCCGTTTCGGCCGACGAGCTGTTTGCGCATCTCTATGCGTCGATGGCGGAGGCGCTGCAGGCCTGGGATAAGGGCAGGGGCATTCGCGAGATCACGGCGCGTTGGCGCGCCGTTGCCTGCGGTATCGGCGAAAAGATTACCGTGAATCTGCCGGACCGTTCGATTTCCGGCCATTTCGCCGGAATCGATGATAATGGCTTGTTGATGCTCGACACCGGTAGCGGCAAGATCATGCCGATCGCCGCGGGCGACGTTTTTTTCGGATCATAGGTAAAGACTAGATATGGCGAACCAAGAGGAACTGGTGTTTCTGCCACTCGGCGGCGTCGGCGAGATCGGCATGAACCTCGCGCTTTACGGCTACGGCGCGCCGGGCAACCGCCAGTGGATCATGGTCGATTGCGGCGTCACCTTTCCGGGACCGGACCTGCCAGGCGTCGATCTCGTGCTGCCCGATATCCGCTTCCTCGCCAAGGAGCGCAAGAATCTCAAGGCGATCATCATCACGCACGCGCATGAGGACCATTACGGCGCCCTGAGCGACCTGTGGCCGGGCCTGAATGTGCCGGTCTATGCGTCGGCCTTCACCGCCGGTCTGCTCGAAGCCAAGCGCGATTACGAAAAGACGATGGGCGAGATCCCGATCACCCCGTTCAAGGCCGGTGACCGCATCAATGTCGGTCCCTTCAGCATCGAAGGCGTCGCGGTCAATCACTCCATACCCGAACCGATGTCGCTGATGATCCGCACGCCGCTCGGCAACGTCATCCACACCGGCGACTGGAAGATTGATCACGAACCGTCGCTTGGGCCGTTGACCGACGAGGCACGTTTCCGCCAGCTCGGCGACGAAGGCGTGCTGGCGCTGATGTGCGATTCCACCAATGCTCTTCGCGACGGCGTTTCGCCCTCGGAAAAGGATGTCTCCGAAAGCCTGCGCAAGATCATCGAGGACGCCGAAGGTCGCGTTGCGATCACCACCTTTTCCTCAAATGTCGGCCGCATCCGCACCATCGCCGAGGCCGCCGAGGTTGCCGGTCGCGAGATATTGCTGCTCGGCAGCTCGCTGAAGCGCGTCGTCGACGTCGCCCGCGATATCGGCATCATGGAAGGCATCAAGCCGTTCATCGCCGAAGATGAATATGGCTATATTCCTCGCGACAAGGTCGTCGTCATCCTGACAGGCAGTCAGGGCGAGCCGCGTGCGGCCCTCGCCAAGCTTTCCCGCGACGAGATGCGCAATGTCGCGCTCTCGGCCGGCGACATCGTCGTCTTCTCCTCCCGCGCCATTCCCGGCAACGAAAAGGCCATTCAGGACATCAAGAACGGCCTTACCGAACAGGGCGTGCATGTGGTGACGGATGCAGAGGCGCTCGTCCATGTGTCCGGCCATCCGCGTCGCAACGAACTGCAGAAGATGTATGAATGGACGCGGCCGAAGATCGTCGTGCCGGTGCACGGCGAAGCCACGCATCTGACCGCCCACAAGGAGCTTGCCGAGCAGTCCGGCATCTCCATCGTCCCACGCGTGCGCAACGGTGACATGCTGAAGCTCGCGCCCGGCGCCGTCGAGGTCATCGACGAAGCGCCGCATGGCCGTATCTTCAAGGATGGCCTGCTGATCGGCGATTTCGACGAGATGGGGATCGGCGAGCGCAAGAAGCTTGCCTATGTCGGCCATGTCGCCGTCAATGTCATCCTCGATGCGCGTTATGACATCGTCGGCGACCCGGATCTCGTGGCGATCGGCCTTCCGGCCTATGACGACGAGGGCGAGGATATGGAGGACACGTTGTTCGACGCCGTCGTCAGCGCGATCGAGAGCATACCGCGTGCGCGCCGCAAGGATATCGACACGGTGCAGGAAGCCACGCGCCGCGCCGTGCGGGCAGCGGCAAATCACGGTTGGGGCAAGAAGCCTGTTGTTACCGTGTTCGTCACCCGCATAGCCGGATAAAAGCCTGTCCGGCCGAGGAGGAGGAATAGCTGTGCTCGGACGCGTCAATCACATTGCGATCGCCGTGCCTGACCTGGCCGTCGCTTCCGCTGGGTATCGCGAGACGCTCGGCGCGACAGTCTCTGTGCCGCAATCATTGCCGGAACACGGCGTCACCGTCGTCTTCGTCGAATTGCCGAACACCAAGGTCGAGCTTCTGGAGCCGCTTGGCGAAGGTTCGCCGATCGCCGCCTTTCTCGCCAAGAATCCGGACGGTGGTATGCATCACATCTGCTACGAGGTGGACGATATCTTCGCCGCCCGAGAGAAGCTTGTCGCCGCCGGTGCTCGCGTGCTCGGCAATGGCGAACCGAAGACCGGCGCCCACGGCAAGCCGGTGCTGTTTCTGCATCCCAAGGATTTTCAGGGTACGCTGATCGAGCTTGAGCAACTGTGACATTAAGGCGCTGAGATGCGCTTTGAACCCGCAGGCTTTGGTTCTATAAGCTGTAAGGATGAGGAGAGGGCAGACCGGCTTGCGGTCGGCCTTGAGGGAGCAAAATGATTCAGACGATTTTTGCGACGCTCGCGGTTTATTTCGTCGTCTGGTGGATCACGCTTTTTGCCGTCCTGCCATTCGGTTTGCGGACGCAGGCGGAAGATAACCATGTGATTCTCGGCACGATCGAAAGCGCGCCGACGAAATTCCGCGGCTGGCGGGTGGTATTGATCACGACCCTGGTTTCTGCAGTGATCTATGGCGCATGGTACGTCAGCTCGCACTATCTCGGGTTCGGCTTCAACTCGATTCCGTCGATCATTCCGCGCCATGATGGGTAGTTGCCTTCAGGTCGGGCAAGATCACCCGGTCTTTGCAAGCGTGCTACGATAGCGCCTTCCCGGATTGTCGAATCGGCGTCCACAGCGCGCGAAAAAGCCGACCGAATCCGTCTTCGGCTTGAAAATCTGTCGCGATCTTTCATCGAAATTTACGGCGCTCAAAGCGGCCGGTACCCTGTCATAAGGCTGTCATCAGATTGAGGCAAACAGGCTGCGCAGCCGAGTGGGCAGGTCGTTGCATGTGGTGCGCATTCGACCAGACGGCGAGGCTTTCCAGGGCCGCGAATTAGACGGGAAGCTTGCTAAAAGGCAAAAAAAAACAAGGCAGTAAGCCTTGTTTTTAAGTATCGCGTGATCCTTATCCGTTGCCGGGGCAGCGAGCGAGCGCGCCTAAGATCTGATCCTCCCAAGACTTGACCGCGAAACGGCAAGAATTTAGCCTTCTTGCCTCTTTTGTGAGCTAAAATTAGCTCAAAGATTGAGCTTTGTCATCTGTTTTTTTGCATTTTTGCTACAGTCGCGGAGAATTTTTCTGTTGACAAGTTTTTCTCACAAATCCTTATAAACGTGCATTTTTTCGAAATTATGAAAATTTGTGAGATCACCGGCATTTCGGGATGTTTGCCGGGTTTGCCGCGCGTAAATGCGGGTTTCTTTCCGGCGCCGAAGCAGTTATGAACGCCTCCAGCAGTCAGTTTTTTTGAGCGATTCCGCCCGATGTGGAATCGATGAACCATCTGGAATCAGCCCATGCGTCTGTCTCGTTACTTCATGCCCATTCTGAAGGAAAATCCTAAAGAGGCTGAAATAGTTTCCCATCGGCTGATGCTGCGCGCCGGCATGATCCGCCAGCAGTCGCAAGGCATCTATTCCTGGCTGCCGCTGGGCAAGCGCATCCTCGACAAAGTCAATAATATCATCCGCGAGGAGCAGAATCGCTCCGGCGCGATCGAGCTGTTGATGCCGACGCTGCAATCGGCCGAGCTTTGGCAGGAAAGCGGCCGCTACGACGCCTATGGCAAGGAAATGCTGCGCATCCAGGACCGCCAGGAGCGTCCGATGCTCTACGGCCCGACCAACGAAGAAATGGTCACCGATATCTTCCGGTCCTACGTCAAGTCCTACAAGGACCTGCCGCTGAACCTCTATCATATCCAGCTGAAGTTCCGTGATGAGATCCGTCCGCGCTTCGGCACCATGCGCTCGCGCGAGTTCATGATGAAGGACGCCTATTCCTTCGATCTGACGCAGGAGGCGGCCGTCCATTCTTACAACAAGATGTTTGCGGCCTATCTGCGCACCTTCAATCGTCTCGGCCTGTGCGCTATTCCGATGCGTGCCGATACCGGCCCGATCGGCGGCAATCTCAGCCATGAATTCATCATCCTCGCCGATACCGGCGAATCGGAAGTCTTCTGCCACAAGGATTTCGTCAATTTCGCCATTCCGGCCGAAGACACGAATTTCGATGATGTTGCAGGTCTCAAGGGCATTTTCGACCAGTGGACCTCGGTCTATGCCGCGACCTCGGAAATGCACGACGAGGCTGCCTTCGACGCGATCCCGGAAGGCGATCGCCTGTCGGCGCGCGGCATCGAAGTCGGTCATATCTTCTATTTCGGCACCAAATACTCCGAGCCGATGGGCGCGAAGGTACAGGGTCCCGACGGCAAGGAACACGCCGTCCACATGGGATCTTACGGTATTGGCCCGACACGCCTTGTTCCCGCCATCATCGAAGCATCGCATGATGAGAACGGAATCATCTGGCCGGCATCCGTCGCGCCG
>JAGWJK010000204.1 GCA_028865845.1 Rhizobiaceae bacterium | reverse complement strand
AGGCCGGCATGACGAGCACGTTCGCCGGACCGGAGAGACGGCAGAACGGATATTGCCCTTCCATGATCCGCCTGTTCAGCGCGACGTCGGCCGCCATTTCACCATCGAATTCGAAGTTGACGTAGCGCTTGTCGAGGATGTTCACGGCTTCGCGCACTCGCTCGGACCGTTCTCCCGACGGATGGCCGAAGGTGGAATAGGCGAGCATCGCAACGCGCGGGTCATAACCCATGCGTCGGGCAAAGCCTGCCGCCTCTTCGGCAATATCGGCGAGCTCTTCGGCAGTCGGCATGTCGTGCACGGCCGTATCGGCGACGAAGACGGTCCTGCCCCGCGCAAGTACGAGCGACACGCCGATGACCCGATGACCCGGCTTGGCGTCGATGCAGCGGCGCACGTCCTCAAGCGCGGTCGAGTAGTTGCGCGTCACACCCGTGACCATGCCGTCGGCATCGCCGAGCGCCACCATGCAGGCGGCGAAGTGATTGCGGTCGTTGTGGATGAGGCGGGTCACGTCGCGGTGCAGGTAGCCCTTGCGCTGCAGCCGGGCGTAGAGATAGTCGATATAGGCCTCGACGCGCTTGGAAATGCGGGCGTTGACGATTTCGAGTCCCGGCCGGTTGAGGTCGATGCCGGCGCGTTCGGCGGTCGCGTGGATAAGGTCCTCGCGGCCAAGCAGGATGGCGGTGCCGAGACCCTGGTTGGCGTAGGAGAGAGCGGCGCGCATGACCTGTTCTTCTTCGGCTTCCGCAAAGACGATGCGCTTCTGGTGGCGGCGCACGCGCTCGTAGAGCTGGGCCAAGGTGGAGGCGATCGGATCGCGACGCGCCGAGAGTTCGCGGGCGTAGGCCGCCATGTCAGGCATATCGCGTCGGGCGACGCCGCTTTCGATCGCTGCCTTGGCGACCGCGACCGGGATCGCCGAGATCAGGCGCGGGTCGAACGGTACGGGGATAATATACTGTGCCCCGAAACGCGGCCGCGCGCCCTGATAGGCTGCGACGACGTCGTCCGGCACGTCTTCCCGCGCCAGGCTCGCCAGCGCCCTGACGGCGGCGATTTTCATCTCGTCGTTGATGGTGGTCGCGCGGACATCGAGCGCGCCACGGAAGATGTAGGGGAAACCGAGGACGTTGTTGACCTGGTTCGGATAGTCCGAGCGGCCCGTCGCCATGATGGCGTCATCGCGGATGCGCGCGACCTCTTCCGGCGTGATTTCCGGATCGGGATTGGCCATGGCGAAGATGATCGGCTTGTCGGCCATCGAGCGGATCATGTCGGCCGAGAAGGCATCTTTCTGCGACAGGCCGAAAACGACGTCGGCGCCCTTCATCGCTTCTTCCAGCGTGCGATTGTCGGTCTTTACCGCATGGGCCGATTTCCACTGGTTCATGCCTTCGCTGCGGCCCTGATAGATCACGCCCTTGGTATCGCAGAGTACGATGTTTTCCGGCGCAAAGCCCATCGCCTTGATGAGCTCGACGCAGGCGATTGCGGCGGCACCCGCGCCGTTGCACACGAGCTTCGTATTCTTGAGGTCGCGGCCGGTGAGCTCCAGCGCGTTGATGAGGCCGGCGGCGGCGATAATCGCTGTGCCGTGCTGGTCGTCGTGGAAGACCGGAATGTCCATCAGCTCGCGCAGCCGCTGCTCGATGATGAAGCAGTCCGGCGCCTTGATGTCTTCCAGATTGATCCCGCCGAAGGACGGGCCGAGATAGCGCACGCAATTGATGAATTCGTCGACGTTTTCGGTGTCGACTTCGAGATCGATGGAATCGACATCGGCGAAGCGCTTGAAGAGAACGGCCTTGCCTTCCATGACCGGTTTCGAGGCCAAGGCGCCGAGATTGCCGAGCCCCAGAATGGCCGTGCCGTTGGAGATGACGGCCACCATGTTGCCGCGCGAGGTGTAGTCGTAGGCCGTGCCCGGATCGGCGGCGATCGCCTTCACGGGAACGGCGACGCCGGGCGAGTAGGCAAGCGAAAGATCGCGCTGCGTCGCCATCGGTTTGGTCGGATTGATCTCGAGTTTCCCGGGGCGTCCCTGCTTGTGAAAGTCGAGCGCCTCCTGATCGGTAATCCCTGTTCCCGGACGCGACTTATTGCTGTTGTCAGGCATGTTTCCTCCAAACCTCCTGTGGGCGACCGGCACCTCTTCCCCGATAGCTGTTGTCTTCTATACCGGCGCACGGATAGGGTGGCACCTCATTTTTTGGGAAAAATTGTACCTCCGTGAATGAACGAATGATCGCCAGTATCGATGCCTTCTCGGCCGCCGAGCTCGCTTCGGAGGAAAGCCGCGCGTCGGCAACGCCGATGATGGAGCAGTATATCGAGATCAAGGCGAACAACCCCGGTTCGCTGCTGTTCTATCGCATGGGCGATTTCTACGAGCTGTTCTTCGAGGATGCGCTCGACGCGTCTCGCGCGCTCGGCATCACGCTCACCAAGCGCGGTCAGCACATGGGCCAGGATATCCCGATGTGCGGCGTTCCGGTGCATGCGGCCGACGATTATCTGCAGAAACTGATCGCGAGGGGATTCCGCGTTGCCGTCTGCGAGCAAGTGGAAGATCCCGCCGAGGCGAAGAAGCGCGGCGGCAAGTCGGTTGTCCGCCGCGACGTCGTCCGCTTGGTGACGCCGGGCACCATCACCGAAGAGAAGCTGCTTTCGCCCTCAGAGTCCAATTATCTGATGGCGCTCACCCGCATTCGCGGCGGTGCCGAGCCGCAATTGGCGCTCGCCTGGATCGATATCTCGACCGGCGTTTTCCGCCTGGCGGAAACCGAGGCCGGGAGGCTCCTGGCGGATATCCTGCGCATCGACCCGCGCGAACTGATCCTGCCCGATACGATGTTCCACGATCCGGAGTTGAAGCCCGTCTTCGACGTGCTCGGGCGGACCGCCGTGCCGCAGCCGGCTGTGCTGTTCGACAGCGCCAGCGCCGAGGGCCGCATTGTCAGGTACTTCGGCGTCTCGACGCTCGATGGCTTCGGCAGCTTCTCCCGTGCGGAGATGGCGGCCGCGGCAGCTGCGATCGCCTATGTCGAAAAGACCCAGATCGCCGAGCGTCCGCCGCTCGGCAAGCCCGAGCGCGAAAGCGGCGCATCGACGCTGTTCATCGATCCCGCCACCCGCGCCAATCTGGAACTGGTGCGGACGCTTTCCGGCGATCGCAACGGCTCGCTCCTGAAGGCGATCGATCGCACGGTGACCGGCGGGGGCGCCAGGCTGCTCGCCGAACGGCTGATGTCGCCGTTGACCGATTCTGATAGTGTCAACGAACGCCTGGATTCGATCGGCTTCCTCCTGGAAGAGCCGTCTCTGTCCGGTGATCTGCGCGACGGACTGAAGCATGTGCCCGACATGCCGCGCGCGCTCTCCCGCCTGGCACTCGACCGCGGCGGCCCGCGCGATCTCTGGGCCATCCGGCAGGGATTGGGTGCTGCGAGCGGCATCGCGACCCTGCTCGGCGATGCGCTATTGCCGGAAGAACTCGGTGCGGCGCTATCAGGCCTTCGGGCGTTACCTGCCGACCTAGAAGCCATGCTCGCCGGTATGCTTGCCGACGAACTGCCGCTCCTCAAGCGTGATGGCGGTTTTCTGCGTGCGGGATCAGACGCCGAACTCGACGAGGTTCGTGCTCTGCGTGATCAGTCGCGCCGGGTCATTGCCGGCCTGCAACTGCAATATGCCGAGGAAACCGGCATCAAATCGCTGAAGATCAAGCACAACAACGTGCTCGGCTACTTCATCGAGGTAACCGCCGGAAATGCCGGTCCGATGACGGAAGGCAGCGAGGCAAAGGCGCGCTTCATCCATCGCCAGACCATGGCGAATGCCATGCGGTTCACCACGACCGAGCTTGCCGATCTGGAAAGCCGCATTGCCAATGCCGCCGACAAGGCGCTGTCGATCGAGCTTGAAGCCTTCGACCGCATGGTTGCCGCCGTCGTCGCCCAAGCCGAGGCGATCAAGGCGGGTGCCCGCGCACTGTCCGTCATCGATGTCGCCGCCGGCTTGGCGCTGCTTGCCGAGGAGCAGGCCTATTGCCGGCCGGTCGTCGATGCGAGCCGGATGTTTACGATCGAGGGTGGCCGCCACCCCGTCGTCGAGCAGGCCTTGCGTCGTCAGGCGGGTGGCCCGTTCGTCGCCAACAATTGCGATCTGTCGCCGAAGGCGGCCGGCAAAGATGGCGCCATCTGGCTGCTGACCGGTCCCAACATGGGCGGTAAGTCGACTTTCCTGCGCCAGAACGCGCTGATCGCGATCCTTGCGCAGATGGGCTCGTTCGTGCCGGCGGCCTCCGCTCATATCGGCATCGTCGACCGGCTGTTCTCCCGCGTGGGCGCTTCCGACGATCTGGCGCGCGGCCGCTCCACCTTCATGGTCGAAATGGTCGAGACGGCCGCCATCCTCAATCAGGCGACGGAGCGCTCGCTAGTCATTCTCGACGAGATCGGGCGCGGCACCGCCACTTTCGACGGCCTCTCCATCGCCTGGGCTGCCGTCGAGCACCTCCACGAGGCCAATCGCTGCCGCGGCCTGTTCGCCACGCATTTCCACGAACTGACGGTGCTTTCCGAGAAGCTGGGCCGATTGTCCAACGCCACCATGCGGGTCAAGGAATGGGACGGCGACGTCATCTTCCTGCATGAGGTCGGCCCCGGAGCGGCCGATCGCTCTTACGGCATCCAGGTCGCGCGGCTTGCCGGCCTGCCGGCCTCGGTCGTGGCGCGCGCCCGCGACGTTCTGACGCGGCTTGAAGATGCGGACCGCAAGAATCCGGCAAGCCAGCTGATCGACGATCTGCCGCTGTTTCAGGTCGCGGTGCGGCGTGAGGAGGCGATCGGCCGGCGCGGCCCGTCCAAGGTCGAGGAGGCGCTGAAGGCGCTCGATCTGGATGATCTCACGCCGCGCGCCGCCCTTGAGGCACTTTACGAACTGAAGAAAACCCTGAATAAGACCGGTTGAGACCGTAGGCGGCTTCCAAGGAAAATCCGATGCATATCGAACAGCTTCTCGCCGAAGTTCGCCTGCTTGCCGAGCGCTTTTCGCCTATTGCCGCCCGCGGTAAGATCTGCGGCGAATGGGAGGCGCCGGATTGCGAATCCGATCGCGGGCTGCTCAACATCGCTCTGTCATGCAGCCGGATTTCGGATATCTGCTCGCGGATCGCCAAGGCCGGCTACTGGGAATGCGAGCGCGAAATGGTCACGCAGATCGGCGCTCAATCGCGCAACATCCTATATAGTATAAACGAGCTTAGGCGGTCGCTTGACCTGTCTCAGCCTTGAAACCGCCGATTTCTGCATCAACAGCCGTCACTCTTCGTCAACTTTGACCCGATAGAACTTACGATGCCGGCGATTTGGGGAGTTTGGCTCGGATAGTTTGGCTTGGCGCGATGGGGTTCGAAAGCCGCTTTCGGTTTTGATATCGCCTCAAGCCAGATTATCAGGAATCGCTCGAACAATGCCTGTGTCAATCGCCAGGCAAAGAGGCTATAGCGCATGCAGACGAAAAGACAGGCGCGCCGGCAATGGGCCGCGGTCAGTGAACAGGATTCCGGTCGGCCAAGCATGGTGATGCATGATATCGATTTTTCCGTCATTCTCGACGTTCCTGCGCTGAGGGCGGAATGCGAGGACATCGCCAAGCGGTTTGACGACCAGAAGGAAGCCCGTCCGGCCCTTCTTGCGCTTCTGAAAAAGGCAAGCCATGACGGCCGCCAGGTGGCGCGGCGCCTGCTGTCCGAAGAAGGCGGAGGTCTCGATTGCGCGCACCGCATTTCCTGGCTGCAAGACCAGATCATTTCCGTTCTTTATGATTTCACGGTCCGTCACGTACATCCGAAGCAGAAGGGTCGTTTCGCCATTACTGCCGTCGGCGGCTATGGCCGCGATACGCTGGCGCCCGGCTCGGATATCGACCTGCTTTTCCTCTTCCAGCCGAAGCCGGAAACCGAAACGCACAAGGCCGTCGAATTCATCCTCTACATGCTCTGGGACATGGGCTTCAAGGTCGGCCACGCCACCCGCACCGTCGAAGAATGCATGCGCGAGGCGAAGTCCGACATGACGGTGCGCACCGCCATTCTCGAAACCCGCTATATCTGCGGCAGCGAGCCCCTGGCGCGCGAGCTGGAAGCGCGGTTCGACAAGGAAATCGTCACCAATACCGGCCCGGAATTCATCGCCGCCAAGCTTGCCGAGCGCGACGAGCGCCACCGCAAGGCCGGCGATACGCGCTATCTGGTCGAGCCGAACGTCAAGGAGGGCAAGGGCGGCCTTCGCGACCTGCACACGCTTTTCTGGATATCCAAATATTACTATCATGTCCGCGATCCCGCCGAACTCGTGAAGCTCGGCGTGTTGTCGAAGCAGGAATATCGCCTGTTCCAGAAGGCAGAGGATTTCTTGTGGGCGGTTCGCTGCCACCTGCATTTCCTGACCAACAAGGCGGAAGAGCGGCTGTCCTTCGACGTGCAGCGGGATATCGCCGAGGCGCTGGGTTACAAAGCCCGCCCTGGCCTTTCCGCCGTCGAACGCTTCATGAAGCATTACTTCCTGGTCGCCAAGGATGTCGGCGATCTCACCCGCATCCTCTGCGCAGCGCTTGAAGAGCAGCAGGCGAAGGCAACGCCCGGGCTCACCGGCGTCATCAGCCGCTTTGCCCATCGTTCGCGCAAGATTCCAGGCACGATCGAATTCGTCGAGGATCGCGGCCGCATTGCGCTCGCCAACCCGGACGTCTTCAAGCGCGATCCCGTCAGCCTCATCCGCCTGTTTTTCGTTGCCGACATCAACGGGCTCGAATTTCATCCGGATGCGCTGAAGCGCGTTACCCGTTCGCTCGGGCTGATCGACAATGATCTGCGTGAGAACGAAGAGGCGAACCGGCTGTTCCTGGCGATCCTAACCTCGAAGCGCGATCCGGCACTCATCCTGCGCCGCATGAACGAGGCCGGCGTGCTTGGCCGCTTCATCCCGGAATTCGGCAAGATCGTGTCGATGATGCAGTTCAACATGTATCATCACTATACGGTCGACGAACATCTGATCCGCACCGTCGACGTGCTCTCCGAAATCGACAAGGGCAGGGCCGAGGAAATTCACCCGCTGGTCAACAAGCTGATGCCCGGCATC
>JAGWJK010000203.1 GCA_028865845.1 Rhizobiaceae bacterium | reverse complement strand
CATGATCGAGATAGTCGATCGCATTCTGCAATTCCTTGAAAAAACGCTCCTGGTCGTCGCGTTCCAAAGTGATGTCGGTGATCTGCCAGATATGCAGCGGATTGCCGCGTCCCTGGTCCTGAGGCAGCAACCGCGCCTTCAGCCGATACCAATGGGCATCGTGGCCTTTGCCGTCCGACGGGCCGAGCGGCATCATCAGGCGGAATTCCTCCGAACCTTCGTGACCGTCACGCAAACCGTTGGCGAGGCGATAGAGCGCCTCGTTGGATTCGCGATTGCGCGACAGCAACGTCTCCAGCGACTGGACCTCCGTCGCCTTTGTGGCGCCGGTCAGCTGGCCGTAGGCAGCGTTGGCATAGATGATGCGGCCCTTCTCGTCGGTGATCAGCGTGCCGTCGGGCTGGCTGTTCAGGAACGACCGCGCTAGGCTGTCGGACTGTGTCTGCGGCATGACTTCGACGAAGCCGATGATCGAGGAGACGAGAAAGAAGATGCCGACCATGGCGAGGATGCCGAGGCCGCCGAGGACGACTTCGTTATCCAGCTGATCCTTGAAGACGACGAACGCTGCCGCAGCTGCGATCAGCACCACGGCAAGCAGAAGAATGCGTAGCACGGTGCCCGAACGAACCCCACGGTCCACCAGCGGTACGCTATACTCGTCGGACGGACGCTGCTTCGCCATAAACCCCTCGTATTCATCCTCGTCCTTGTCTCGCCATGCAGTTGACGGATTACCGGATTCGGAGCTTTCGAATCTTCTTTAGCAATTTGCCGCACCCGCAAAAAGCTTTACCGCCCTAGAAACGCCTGTATTCACAAGGAACAGCGCTGGACAGATTGATCGCATCTTGTCTCCAAGGCAGACCTGTCCATATGATCGCCTCATATCATGCGAATGGTGAAGGCGTGCAGCTGGTGGTCTTGCGACGGCAGGGCCGCGACATCGGGGAACAAATACGGAGTATCTCGAAATGTTGGACGATATTGCCGGAGCCTATGGCAGCCGCTTCTTCCTCGCAGCCGGCGGCGTCGCCATTGCCCTCGTGGTGCTGATCGGCGTGCTCTGGCTTTTGCGAAACCGCGCACCTTCTCCCTTCGTGCGCGGCGGCAAGAATCGCCAGCCTCGCCTGCAGGTACTCGATGCCGCCGCTGTCGACGCCCGTCGACGCCTCGTTCTGGTGCGCCGTGACGGTATCGAACATCTGATCATGATCGGCGGCCCCACCGATATCGTCATCGAAACCGGCATTTCCGATGCGAGCAAGGCTGGCACGTCGGCGCAGGTTTCCGTCGAGATACCCGTTGCCTATGCGTCGCCACCGCCCGCGAGCCTGGCGCCTGCCCGCCAGCCGGAACCGGCGCTGGAGGCACCGCGTCAGCCCGCCGCCATTCCGCAACCGCCTGCCCGTCCGCAGATCGCCGTCGAAGCGGAACCCGTTCTGAGAGCCGAACCCGCTATGCGCGTGGAAGCCGCTCCAAAGGTCGAGCCGACTGTAAAGGTCGAGCCCGCCCGCAAGCCTGAACCGGTTGTTGCCGCCCAGCCAGCGCCCGTCGCCGCCGTTCAGCCAGCACCCGCCGTTGTGGTGCAACCTGTGCCGAGCCGTGTCGCCCCGGTGGTCGAACGTCCTGATCAGGGACTGACGCCGCAGCAGCGCGTTCCTCAATCGGCTACTCTCCTCGACGAAGCCGAGGCCGCCGATATTCTCGATGCGGCCCGTCAGCACGTGCTGCCGCAGGCCCAGCCACGCACGCCGACAGCACAACAGCCGGCCGCCCGTCAGGCAGCGGCCCCCGCAGTCGTGGTTGCGCCCGTCGCAACGCCTGCTGTTGCGCCCGCACCGGTGCGCGAACCGGGCGGCGATTTCCAGCGCGTGCTTGAAGCCGAAATGTCGAACAATCTCAAGGCCGAGCGGATTATTCCGAACGTGCCGCCTCACAAACAGATCCAGCAGCAGCCCGCTGCAACTCCGGCGCCAGCCGAGCGCCGTGATCCTGAGTTTGCTCCGATCACCGGCTCCGACAGCGCGCTTCAGAAGGAAGTAGCCCGCATTTTCGGCGAAATGAGCGTCAATCGCGACAAGTGAGCATCAACCGCGACAGACAGGTCCTGAGATAATTTGCGCTCGCAGAAACAAAAAGGCACGGCGAAAACTCCGCCGTGCCTTTTTCGTATCATTCCGGATCGAAAAGCCTGATCGCTTATTCGTCCCGGTAAACCTTCTCGCGGCGCTCGTGACGCTCCTGCGCTTCGATCGACAATGTCGCGATCGGGCGGGCATCAAGGCGCTTAAGGCCGATCGGCTCACCGGTTTCCTCGCAATAGCCGTAGGTGCCGTCCTCGATCCGCTGCAGGGCAGAGTCGATTTTCGAGATCAGCTTCCGCTGACGGTCTCGTGCGCGCAGCTCAATGGCTCTGTCAGTTTCAGAGGAAGCCCGGTCGGCCAGATCGGGATGGTTTGCGCTTTCTTCGGCCAGGTGATCGAGGGTTTCGCGCGCTTCTCTAAGGATATCATTTTTCCAGGCAATGAGCTTTGCTCGGAAATAAGCTCGCTGGCTTACGTTCATGAACTCCTCGTCTTCCGAGGGTACATAACTGCTAAGATCGATCTTCTCACTCAACGCGATTCTCCTGAAGAACATCTCATATGGCGCGGTGTATATCCCAACCGATAGTATTGATTCAAGCCTAATAGACGCCGTCAACCGATTTTTAAATTTGTCACAAAAATCGGCTAAAGGTCTATTTTTTCATCATATATTCGGCATACCCAAAAGTGATGAGGCCATAACCTTCGCGTGAACGATCGGCGGATACCCGTGTTCTTGGCAGCTCTCCAGTTGACGGAATATAGGCCGAAGCGATACGTCAAGGGATAATCGGAGGATCGGAACCTTGCTTATGCCAACCGTCTCGCCGCCCCCTTCCCGGATTTACCTGCTGCGTCACGCCGAGGCAGCGCCGGCCGTCCCCGGCCAGAAGGATTTCGATCGCCCGCTGAACGACAACGGCTACGCTGCGGCCGAAATCGTTGCTGACGAAGCCGCCGACAAGAACTACGTGCCGGATGTCGTCGTGGCCTCGACGGCATTGCGTTGCCGGCAAACCGCCGATGCGATCCGCCGGTCGCTCAGCCCGTCCACGGAGTTTCGTTTCGTCGACGCGCTCTATAACGCGACCCCGGCAACCTATCTGGAACTCATCTCTGCGCAGGCCAACGTCGATTCCGTGATGCTTGTCGGCCACAATCCGAATATCCAGCTCGCCCTCGAAGCCCTGATCGGCCATGAGGCTTTTGCCGCCGCCCTGCCGAACGGCTTTCCGACCGCGGGACTGGCGATCGTCGACTGGACGCCAGCCGGCTGGGTCCTCATAGATTTCGTCGTGGAATAGCAGCATCCGGAAAATATCAGGCGAAGCGATGATTTGGGCCGCCTGCTACATGCTGCCTGTCATCTTTTCGGCTCAAGCCTCGCTTCCTATATTGACTGTCCTCTGTCACTTCGGGATCCCGCCTTGCCGCCAAGCCTGACCTCCTTCACCGACGACGCCCTCATCGCCTTCGACAATCTTGCCGATCGCGCCGTTGGCCTCGTCAATCCGACAATCAGGCTCGGCGTTACCGGCCTGTCTCGCTCCGGCAAGACCGTTTTCATCTCTTCCCTCGTGCATAATCTGCTGAATGGCGGCCGCCTGCCGTTGTTCGAGCCGGTGCAATCCGGCCGCGTGTCAGCCGTTCGCCTCGAGCCACAGCCGGATGATGCCGTACCGCGCTTCCAGTATGAGGATCACATCCGCTCGCTGGTAAAGGAGCGTGTCTGGCCGGATTCGACGCGGGCGATCTCCGAACTGCGCATCACGCTCGATTACCAGAGCGCCAGCGGCTGGAACCGCTTGTTTTCGCCCGGGCGCCTTTCCATCGACATCGTCGATTACCCCGGAGAATGGCTGCTGGACCTGCCGCTGCTTGGAAAGGATTTCCGCGCCTTCAGCGAAGAGACGCTAGCGCTTGCGGAAACCGGCATTCGCGCCGAGCTGTCGCGCGAATGGCTGGCCATGACCCGGGCGGCCGATATTGCCGTTGCCGCCGAGGAGATGACGGCCCGCGACCTTGCCACCTCCTTTTCCCAATATCTCAAGGCCTGCAAATCCGACGAACGCTCGCTCTCGACCCTGCCGCCCGGCCGTTTCCTGCTGCCGGGGGATCTTGACGGTTCGCCGGCGTTGACGTTCGCGCCGTTGATACCGCCAGCCGATGGCAAGGCGCCGAAAGGGTCGCTTTGGGCGATGATGGAGCGGCGGTACGAGGCCTATAAATCGGTGGTCGTTAAACCCTTCTTCCGCGAGCATTTCGCTCGCCTCGACCGGCAGATCGTGCTCGTTGACGCTCTGCAGGCGATCAATCGCGGACCCGAGGCCGTGCAGGACCTAGAACGCGCCCTGACGGACGTGCTCGCGTGCTTCCGCCCCGGCACCAACTCATTCTTCTCTTCGCTGCTCGGCCGCCGCATTGACCGGGTTCTGGTCGCCGCCACCAAGGCCGACCATCTGCATCATGAAAGCCACGACCGATTGGAAGCATTGACGCGCCGTCTCGTCGAGCGGGCGGTCGAGCGCATCGGCATGGCCGGCGCCGGTCTCGAGGTCATGGCGATCGCATCCGTCCGCGCGACGCGGGAGGCGACGGTCAAGCGCGACGGCCAGACGCTGCCTGTGATCGTCGGCACGCCGATGGAGCGGGAAACCATCGGCGGCGAGAGCTTCGACGGTAACCGCAAGACGGCGGTCTTTCCCGGAGATCTGCCGGAAAATCCGCAATGGCTGTTCGACGCGCTTGAAGCCGATGCCGCAAACGCCCATCTGCCGGAGGTGAATGTCGTCCGCTTTCGGCCGCCGGAACTGGATGAAACCGGCGGCGGCATCAAGCTTTCGGTACCGCATATCCGCCTCGACCGCGCCATGCAGTTCCTGTTCGGAGATCGCCTCGCATGACGAAGCCGACCGCAGACGATAAAAGCCTCAGCCGACGTCCAGCCGCCTTTTCCGTCGAGCCGGAACCGGCGAAAGACGATGCCGCCGCCAAGCCGAAAGCCGAGACGCCGCGCCGCAAACCGCAAAGCTTCGACACCGAGATCGTTCTGACGCCCGATGAGGAAGATCCGTTTCTCAATCCGGAGCTTGGTGCGCTGGATGCGACCGCCGCGATCGCCGTTCCGCGTCGCAGGCGATTCTCTTTCGGCAAGGTTGCTCTTGGCGCCCTCGGCGTGCTCCTGTCGCTCGCCTTCGGTCTCTGGACCGACGAATTGATCCGCAACCTGTTCAGCCGGGCCGACTGGCTCGGCTATACTGCCCTCACGGTCGTCGCGGTCGGCATTCTTGCCGTTCTTGCCATCGTCATCCGCGAAACCGCCGGCATGATGCGGCTCGCGGCCGTCCAGGCGATCAAGACGGAAGCCGATGCCGCCATCATGGAAACGAAACCGGCCCGCGCCAGGGCTCTCGTCTCGCGCCTCTGTACCCTGCTGGAGTCCAATGCAGAGACCGCGAAAGGTCGCGCCACCCTCAAGGCCGCCGAGAATGATATCATCGACGCACCACAGCTGATCGATCTTGCCGAGCGCGAGCTGCTCGGTCCCCTCGACCGCCGCGCCCGCGCGCTGATTCTCGGCGCCTCCAAGCGCGTCTCGGTCGTCACCGCCGTCAGCCCGCGTGCATTGGTGGATATTCTCTACGTGCTCTACGAATCGGCCAAGCTCGTCCGCGCCATGGCTGATCTTTACGGCGGCCGGCCCGGTACGCTGGGCATGATCCGGCTGATGCGCGACGTGCTCGCCCATCTTGCCGTCACCGGCTCGATCGCCGTCGGCGACAGCATCGTTCAGCAGCTGATCGGCCATGGTTTGGCCTCGAAACTCTCGGCCCGCCTTGGCGAAGGCGTGGTCAACGGCATGATGACCGCCCGCATCGGCATCTCCGCCATGGACTTGTGCCGGCCGCTCTCCTTCAGGGCACTCAAGCGTCCCGGCATCAGCGATTTCGTCGGTGACCTGGCGCCCAACATCGGCGGACGCTGACGCCGTAAACCCGCAGGAAAGGTAGCTTTTAGGTCCATAAGAAACCAAGCATTAACCATTCTGCGGCAAAAGTAGACTCCAGTTTCCGGTTCCTCTTCGCCAAGGAAAGCCAATGTTTTCGCGTCCGTTTCTTCTCGTTTGCGGCTTTGCCGCAACGGCCCTCTCGGTTGGTGCCTGGGTGCATTCCGCCGACGCCGCCTCCCGCGACAAGGCCTTTTTCCAATCCGTCGCCGGCTCCTGGCGCGGTCCTGGCGAAATTGTCGCCGGAAAGTACAAGGGCACGAAATTCACCTGCAATCTGACGGGTCAGCCGCTGCAGGGCAGCAATGCTGGCGTCAAGCTCGACGGCACCTGCCGCGTCGGCGTCTTTCAGCAGCCGATGACAGCAGAGATCACGCAGGATGGCAGCGGTTACACCGGCAAGTTCCTGGACGGCGCGGCCGGCAAGGGCCTGGATGTGACCTCCGGCACCGTCAATGACGGTACCGTCGTGCTTGGCCTCAACCGCCAGAAGCTGAACGGCGCAATGATCGCCCGTGTCGAGAACGACAAGTCGATGAACGTTACGATTTCCGTCAAGGTCGGTGACCAGATGGTGCCGGTGATCGGCGTTACGCTGAAGCGTGCCGATATCGACACCATGGCCGTCGGCTCGATCCAGTAATCTTTCAGCAGATTTTCATGTCAGCGGCCGGAGAGCGATCTCCGGCCGTTTTCATTTTGCGATCAGGCGGCACGCCACCAATCACGATCCTGGTCCGCCACCTCGATGCCCTGGACATCGGCTTCAACGAGCCAATCAGCGACGCTTCGGCCCCGTACCACGAGGTCCGCGGCGAAATCCGCAAGCGGCATCAACACAAAGCCGCGTTCCGTCATGCGCGGATGCGGGATGGTCAACAGCGGCTCCACCTGGTCCAGGTTCCCATAGGTCAGGATATCGATGTCGATCGTTCGCGGCCCCCAACGCTCGATGCGCACGCGCTTCATGTCCCGCTCGATATCGAGACAAAGGTTCAACAGCGCCTCCGGTGCAAGCGTCGTGTCGATAGCGGCGCATGAATTATAGAAGAAGGATTGGTCGGTCT
>JAGWJK010000202.1 GCA_028865845.1 Rhizobiaceae bacterium | reverse complement strand
CTGCTTTCTCGAAATCGGCGCTATTCAGCTGTGCGCCGCTAAAGTCGGCACGCTGCAATTCGGCGTTGGCGAATGAAGCGCCGTTGGCGGAGACTTTGGAGAAGTTGGTCCGATAGGCTTCGACGCGGGCAAAGTTTGCCTTGTCGGCCTTCGCGCCCTTCAACCAGGCTCGCACCAGCGTCGCTTTGCCGAGATTGGCGCCGGTGAGGTCTGTGTTGCTCAAATCGGTCGCGGAAAGATCGGCGCCGAAGAGATCCGCGCCCTGAAAATTGCTGCCCTGGAGCATGATGTTGCTCTTGCTGCATTCGCGCCAGTCGAGCCCTGGTCCCGGCAGGCTGTCGCAATCGGTCGCCGCCTCGGCGGGGCTTGAAAACATTCCGGTGGAAAGCGCAAGCACGATCGCAGACGTTGCGATCACGGCTGCATTCGCTCTCGTAATCACCTGTTTCTTGCCGGCATTTGAGAGTTTCGTTTCGATCGATTGGGTCGATCCGCTGACAGAACGAGTCATCTGTTTCTCAAGGCCTCCGATGCAAGCGTCCCGTTAGGTGAATCGGACCGCTCCATATTTCTACATGCTCTTGATCGAATTAAAAAGCGCGCCGAGGGGCTCGTGGCCAAAGCCGCGCTATTTGTCGCCCGCCTTGAAGATCGTTTCCCTGAGGAAACTGTAGCCGAGCGCGATGCGCGCGGCGAGCTCCGTCGAAGCGCCGTCGCCTCCGTGCCCGCCGCTGCTGAACTCGTGGAAAAGCGGATGGTGTCCGAGCTCCTCCATGCGCGCGGCAAAACGACGGGCATGCGAGGGATGGACACGATCATCGTTGCTGGAGCTCTCGATATAGATCGGCGGATAGCTGACCATGGATACCGGCTTGAGATTGTGCAGCGGCGAATAGGAGACGAGGAATTCGCGATCCGCCGGATCGTCCGGATTGCCATACTCGTCGATCCAGGCCTGTCCGGCCGGAAAGACATGGAAACGGGTGAGGTCGAGAACCGGTACCTGGCACCATATGGCGCCGAAATCGTGAGGATATCGCGTCAGCATTGCGCCGGTCAGGAGGCCGCCATTGCTGCCGCCATTGGCGGCGATGCGTGACGGCGTCGTATAGCCGCGGGTAACGAGATCGCGGGCGATCGCGGCAAAATCGGCAAACGCCTTGTGCCGTCCCCGGGCCTTGGCGGTGCGGTGCCAGTTGGGTCCTAACTCGCCGCCGCCGCGAATATATGCCTGCACATAGGCGCCGCCCTGTTCGAGCCACCGCCCGGTGATGCCGGAATAATGTGGTCGCAGCGCGACGTCGAAACCGCCATAGCCGTACATCAGCACCGGCAGTTCGCCCTGCGTCCATTGCCGCGGCAGCACGAGCCGATAGGGCACCTTGGTGCCGTCTTCCGATGTCGCCTCCAGCAATTCCGACGTCATGCCGTCGGCATCGAAATAGGCGGGAGAACTGGCGGTATGCACGAGCTCAAGCGGCCTTCTGCGATCGGGAAGGTCGAGCCGGTAGCTCGACGGCGGCTGCAGGAAACCCTCGCCGTAAATCTGCAGCGTATCGTCGCCGAGATGCAGGTCTGAATAGAGCGGCCAGACGGTGATCGTCTGAACGTCCAACGGCAAGGCAATTTCGCGGGGTTCCGTCTCCCGGCTGGTCAGATCGTAGACGAAGAGCCGCGGCCGCAGATTGTCGGAGACAACGAAGACGCACCACTCGCGCATCAGCAGGAATTGCGAGACCGACTGCCGCTCGGAGGGGGAGAACAGGATGCGCAACGCCTCGGCGCCGGCATCCTCGGAATGCTGGGGCAAGGGCTGCAGCGCCAGGCTGCCGGCGGGGATACGCTCGTCGGTCTTGGCGAGCCAGAGGCAATAGGAATAATTCAGCTGGACGTCAATCTCCTTGGGCAGATCGATGCGGCGCAGCGAGAAATCCTGTTCCTTGATGAAAACGCTGCAACTACCGATCTCGTGGCCGGTGATGAACAGCCGCATCGGCTTCGCCGTGCCCTTCTTGGCAATGCCGCTGAGGACCGGATCGAAGACCAGGCACGAGCCATAAACGTCGGTATCTGAAGTGGCATAGAGCAGCGGCGCCTTGTTCGGCAGCATGCCGCGTTTCAGGCGGCGGCCGACGCGCGGCCAGCCGGAACGGGTCGAAGATAGGCGGTCGATCGAGCCGAAATAGGCGATCTCGTCACGGCTGAGCCAGGTCGCGTGACAGCGTGCCGGCGGCGTGTCGAAACCGCCTTCGACGATGCTCTTCGCCTCGCAGTCGAATTCGATCAGGCGACCGAGGTCAGAGCCGCCGTCGGATAGATACAGAAGCACCCGCGTCGGTTCCCAGGGACAGGTGATTGCCCCGCGCCAGAGCCAGCGTTTGTCCTCAGCCGCGCAGAAGGCGTCGAGGTCGAATATCGGCTCCCAGGGCGCACTCGGCATCGGCGGGATGGTGGCCGGCAGCCTCAGCCAGACACCCAGCGGATGTTGGGCGCTGCGACGGAAATCGAACAGCCACTTGCCGCGGCGCACCGCCTGGATCAACCGGTCTTCACGCTCGATCAGCGCCTTGATCGCCGCGCGGTCTGCCTCGTATTCCGGGGTTACCAGCGCCTGTTCCGATCGCGCATCCATCACGGCGACGAATTGCTGGGTGAGAGGATCGTCGTCGTGCTCGAGATGGAGATTCATGAAGGGACCTGATACGCGGTTGATGAACTAAATAGCATATTATGAAAACAAAATATGCGGGCGGACGCAAGATTGCCGGCGGTTAATGCACTGATTCTAAGCATTTGGCCGAATCCATGTGTCGAAAATATGCCGGCCGGTCCAATGGTCTTGAGTATGCGGTATCTTTGCGAGGGCCGCTGAAACGCGCCGGCACTATGGCAGGCAGCCCGGTCCCATCAAATCCCGTCATGTGTCCAAAATGGGTATATTCCCGCCAAGAGCGCTCGGAGCGGACACAGGCAACCGCGTCCGTTCGGGCTCCTTGCGGGAACAGGAAATCATGATATCGGCACAGTCATGTGAAAGCTCGACGTCCGCGCCGAGCCATGTCGCATCAGGATAGGTGAGACGCTGTTGTCAGCGCGTCATCTTCAGGTCTGCCTGGGCAACGAGGTTCGAAGCCGGGGCCGAACCGCGGTGGAATTTCAGCGTCACGACCTTGTAGCCGCCGCTTTCGAGGCGGGAGAGCAGGGTCGGCAGCATGGTCGCAGTGCGCGAATGGATGTCGTGCATCAGGATGATGCCGTGTCCACGGTGTTGCAACTGATCCATCGTGCGCGTCACCACGGCGGCGGGCGTCGTGTTGAAATAGTCCTTGCTGTCGATATCGACGTCCATGATCACGAGATCGCGGGCCGACACAGCCTCGCGCAGGCGCTTGGAATCGGCAAGATAGGGGAAGCGGAAGAACGAGACGTCGGTGCCGATGACCTTGGAGACGGCGTTTTCGCCCTTGGCGATTTCCGCCATCGCCATGTCGAAGCTCATCTTGTCGAGATCGGGATGGCGGAAGGTGTGGCTGCCGATCGTGTCGCCGTCATCGAAGACCTTGCGGGCGGTTGCCGGATGGGCTTCCGCCATTTCGCCGACCATCATGAAGGTCGCCTTGACGCCGAACTTGTCGAGCGTCGAGAGAATGCGCTCGGTCTTGCCCGGAGCCGGACCGTCGTCGAACGTCAGGATGACTTCCTTGTTGGCGAGTTTGAGATCGCGCAGCGACGAAACCTCGAGCGTCCGTCCGGCCAGATGATGCGGACCGGACCATGCGTCCGTCTCGCGGGTTTCCAGTTCGGCACCGGCCCACTTGGTCGGCTCCATCTCGACGCGGTCGTGAGCCTTCAGCGGTCTGTGCTGCGGCTCTTCCGCGGCATAGCCCGTCTTCAGCGAGGCGTCGCCTCCCGGCTTGGTCGCGCAGCCGGCAAGAGACAGGGTCATGGCAAGGCCAGCCAAAAACAGGCGGTAGGTCATGGGAATCGCTCAACATATAACTCAATGAATGTTGGGCGCATTTTTCCCGATTATGGTTAATGATCGGTTAGGAGAGGGGGCTTCGAGACGGCAGGTATCGTCCGTTCCCGCAGCGAGTTTCACGTCGTTGCGGAAATGCATCAGTCGATATTGAGGGGTATTGTCGGCGCATGGCCTGTGAAAGGTTGCCGCGTTTTGCGGCAGCGGCATGCGAACGCAAATTCGTAAAGCGGGGAGGCGAACCTGAAGGATCGCGACCCGGTCACCCCGCCATTCCGCTTTCGTATTCCGACGAAAGTTCGAGCCACTGTTCCTCGGCAGCCGCCAGCTTTTCGGCGGCGTCGGAGCGCTGCTTGGCCTTCTCCGCAGCCTTGGCCGGCGCCTTTTCATAAAGCGCCGGATCCGCAAGTTCTGCATCAAGTGCCTGAATCAGTTTCTCCAGCTTGCCGGTCAAGGATTCGATTTCGTTGATCTTTTTCTTGAGCGGCGCCAGCGAGGCGCGGCGATCGGCATTGAGCTTGCGCTGATCGGCCTTCGAGACTGAATCGTCGATGCCGTTGCCCTTCGCCCTGTCGTCCCTGGCCTTGGGGCTGGCAACGATGAGGCTGCGGTAGTCTTCGAGATCGCCGTCGAAGGTCGTGACGGTGCCGTCGCGCACCAGCCACAGCCGCTCGACGGTCGCCTCGATGAGATGGCGGTCGTGCGAGATCAGGATGACGGCACCGGGATATTCGTTGAGTGCCTGGATCAGCGCATTGCGGCTGTCGATGTCGAGATGGTTCGTCGGTTCGTCGAGGATCAGCATGTTCGGTGCGTCGAAGGCGGCGAGACCCATCAGCAATCGCGCTTTCTCTCCGCCCGAAAGATCCTTCACTTGCGTATCCATCTTTTCCGTCGCGAGCCCCATCTGCGCGACGCGTGCCCTGACCTTGGCTTCCGGCGCGTCCGCCATGCGGCGGCGGACATGCTCGACGGCAGTCTGGTTGGGCACGAGGTCGTCGAGCTGATGCTGGGCGAAAAAGCCGATCTTCAGGTTCGGTGCCAGCTTGACGTCGCCGCTTTCCGCGTCGAGGCGGCCTGAGATGAATTTCGCGAAGGTGGATTTGCCGTTGCCGTTCGAGCCGAGCAGGGCAATGCGGTCGTCGGCATCGATGCGCATGTTGAGCCGCTTCAGGATCGGCTTGCCGGGCTCGTAGCCGACCGCGCCGCCGGTCACGGCGATGATCGGCGATGCCGGCTGCTTTTCAGGTTCGGGAAAGCTGAAACCCATCACATGGTCTTCGATGACGGAAGCGACGGTGCCCATGCGCTCCAGCGCCTTGACGCGCGACTGCGCCTGCCGTGCCTTCGAAGCCTTGGCCTTGAAGCGGTCGATGAAGCTCTGCAAGTGCTTGCGCGCCGCATCGTTCTTCGCCTTCGCCTTCATCTGCAGCTCGTCGGCCTCGGCCTTTTGCCGCTCGAACTGGTCGTAGGAGCCGCGATAGAAGGTGAGCTTCTTCTGGTCGAGATGGACGATGGCGTTGACGGCAGTGTTCAGCAGGTCACGGTCATGCGAGATGATGATGACGGTATGCGGGTAGCGGCGGATATAGTCTTCCAGCCAGAGCGTGCCTTCGAGGTCGAGATAGTTGGTCGGTTCGTCGAGAAGCAGCAGGTCGGGTTCGGAAAACAAGACGGCTGCGAGCGCCACGCGCATGCGCCAGCCACCGGAAAAGGATGAGGCCGGTCGGTGCTGCGCCTCATGGTCGAAGCCGAGACCGGCAAGAATGCTGGCGGCGCGCGCTTCGGCGGAATGGGCGCCGATATCGGCAAGCCGGGTCTGGATATCGGCAATGCGGTGCGGATCGGTCGCGGTTTCGGCTTCTTTCAGCAAGGCCGCGCGTTCCTTGTCGGCGGCAAGCACGATATCGATCAACGGCTCTTCCGTCCCCGGTGCTTCCTGCGCCACCTGGCCGATGCGGGCATTGCGGGGGATCGACACCGAGCCGCTTTCGGCGGCGAGATCGCCGGTGATGATCCGGAACAGGGTCGATTTGCCGGCGCCGTTCTTGCCGACGAGCCCGGCCTTCGTGCCCGCCGGAAGCGTCACGTTGGCGTGGTCGATGAGGAGGCGGCCGGCAATGCGGGCGGAAAGGTCTGAAATCGAAATCATGGGGCGGTTTTGGCCGAAGTCCGCGCGGATGGCAAGAGCCGCAGGAGCCTAGGCGCGAGCGCGGTTCACCAACGCCTGCGCCTTCGAACAGTCCCGCAGCCGTTCCGTCAGTTCGGTCTCGTAGTGAAGGAGATTGCTGAGTATCGCGTTGAGGCTATCCATGTCGGCTGTATCGTGCCGCAACGCCTCATCGCCATGTGCAAGGCTCTGCTTGCGCATAAACCCCTCGGCCAATTGATCAGCGACCTCGCGCAACATCTCGGCCGCATCGCTCTCCGACTTGCGGGCGACGAGGCCGCAATGGCTGACGAGGCGGTGTTTCAATCCGATATCGTCAAGGCTTGCCTGCGAAGGGGCAGGGCCGAGAGCGGTAATTTCGCGCGCGATCGTAAAGTCGTCACCGTAAAGAGCTTCGTGGAAGAGCTGATAGTTGCGGGGCAGGGCTTTGACCTTGAGCTTGGCCATGTGCTGGCCGATCACCTCAAGTTCTGTCGTCATTTCGCGATCGTGATCGCCGATGACCTCAGTTGAAACACCCGCCTTCGAACTCTTCATGCCTGCTCTCTGTTCGTCGCAACGCTGATATATCTTCGCAGCTTGGCGGGACGCAGGTTAATGGAGCATGAATAAGAGCGTCATATTGAGCATGATCGTGCTTTAAAATTAGGCAATCAAACGACGAATGCCTGCAAAGTTGCACGAAGTCCGCACTGAATTTTCACATCCAGGCTTTCCCTTCCGAACGCAGAAAGTGAATGACATCAATCGCGAGCGACGGTTTGCCGAGCGCCGTCAGCGTCATATGGCATTGGCCGCGGTGATGGGTCTGGTGGTTGAAGAAATTCGCAAGCGCCGTTGTCAGGGACAGCGTCACGGCGCCGGGTTGCGTAACCGGCGAAAAGCTGATTTCCCTCGCAAGGGCGGTGCTGTCGCCGAGCGTATCGATCCAACCGACGATGCGCTGGTCTTCTGCCTGCCGCTCTACCCGAAGTTCTCCCAGATCGTGGTACGACGCCCCGTCCAGTCTCGGTGCCGCCGCAACGTCACCCGTGAAGCGGTGCATCC
>JAGWJK010000201.1 GCA_028865845.1 Rhizobiaceae bacterium | reverse complement strand
CGAGCCTTCGAGAAGGTCGTGGCTGAGGACGGCATTTTCTTCGATCTTGCCCTTCAGCGAAGCTTCGAAGGCATCGACGTGATAGAGGCCCTTGCCGGTGAACGTGCCTTCCTCGACGAGGTCCTGATAGACGTCGGAGACGGCGAAGACGTAAGGGTCGAGACCGCGATTGACCGAGAAGACGCGCTGGAACACCGAAGCGTCCTTGCCCGTCGTCAGCGACGGCGTGACGCGCGGCTGCAGCACGCCGTAGCCGCTGACGACACGCTTGGCTTCGGCATCGAACACCGGTCGGTTGATCGGGTGATGCAGCTTGCCGACGAGCTTGGTGACCGTGTCGCGCACGAGGCGCGTGTCGGAATCCAGCGTCATGACGTATTTGACGTCCTTCGGCACCGTATTGGCGCCCGGCAGGAACGTGGTGTCGCGATCGCCGCGTAGCAGCAGGTTCAGCTCATGCAGCTTGCCGCGCTTGCGCTCCCAGCCCATCCAGGCATCTTCCGACGGGTTGTAGAGACGGCGGCGATGCAGCAGGAAGAAGCGATGCACGCCATCCTGTTCGGCATAGCGGGCCGACAGATTGCCGACTTCACGGCGGGCATAATCGAGGATTTCGAGATCGCGTTCGCTCTCTTCCTCCTGGCTGTCAGGCCAGTCGCTGAGCAGGGCGAAATAGACCTCGCCAAGAGGATTCGCGAGATAATGCACCTCGATGTTGCGCACGAGCTCGTCGACGCTGTCGCGGTTGGAAATCAGTGTCGGCACGACGACCAGCGTGCGCGCTTCTTCCGGAATACCCTTCTTGAACTCGTAGCCGACGAGACGGTCCGGGGTGAGGAACATCGTCACCACGAAATTGAACAGGCCCGTTGCGCCTTCGGACGCCGGCAGCGAGAACATCAGCAGCAGGATGGCGGTTTCCGCCCAGCCCATGCCGGCATGGATCATGAAATAGCCGACGATCCAGAGCGCGATGACGGTGAGGAGCAAGACCGGGGCGGCAATCGCCAGCCAGTTGAACTTGCGCCACTGGCGCACGAAGGTCTGCGAGAATTTCGGGCGGAAGCCGATCGCCTTTTCAAGCTTCTGCACCTGCTTGCCGAGAATGAAATCGCCGATATTCGGCTCATGCGGCTGCGGCTCGCCGGATGCCTTGGCGGCCTCGGTCATTTTCATCGCGACCTGGGCGATTTCCATTTCCGTCTTGTCGGAACGGCGTGCCAGCTTTTCGATCGCACGGCGGTAGCTGTTACGCGAGCCTGGATCGAGCTTGGCGTAATCGGTCTCGTCCCAGAGCAGCTTGTCGACGGCGCTGACCTCTTCGACCCAGGTCGACCAGTCGGTATCGTCGATGAGACGCAGGCTCTTGATGATGTTGCCCATCGTCACGTTGCCCGACGACAGCCTGTTGTGCTCGGCCATCATGACGCTTTCGGCGTCGGTGCCGGCCTCTGTCAGCCGCTTTTCCAGCCAGGTGATGGCAAAGCCTGAGGTCTGCGAACCTTCGCGCAGGCGATAGAGGAACTGCGTCGAGAACGTATTGTCAGACGTATAGGGCTCGAGCGTCTTCAGGAACTCGGCGGCCTTGGCCTCGTCGTTGATGCGGATCAGCTCGTCGACGGCGGCATTGGCCTTCTTGCGGGTGAGCCGGCTCTGCTCGACGCGGCTGGAGATACGCCGCAGATTGTCGACCAGCACGTAGCGGACGAGCGACGGCACGGCCCAGAGTTCGCCGATCTTCAGCATCTCCTGGCTCTGGAAGCCTTCGACCAGAGCGAGCAGGCCCTGGTTGGACACGGTGCTGTGCGTGTGGGCGACATAGAGCCAGGCGAGCGCCAGCGTCCGCGGCATCACCATGCCGTCGATCGTGATCTTCTGCAGCTGGTCGTAGAACTTCTTCGGAAAATCGCGGCGGACTTCCTGGATCGCTTCCTCGATGATGTAGTGGTTGTCGAGCAGCCATTCCGCCGCCGGCGTGATCGACTCGCCGGCATCCACGTCGGCATTGGCCGACTTGTAGACGCGCAGGATCTCTTTCTCATTTTCCTTGTGACGGGCAAAGAAATCGAAGGGCTGGAAGCCCGGCAAAACCGTCTTGGCACCGTTGCGGGCGAAGGCTGCGCCGCACTCCCGGATCTGGTCGTTGGAGAAATAGGCTGCGCGGATCGAATCGTTGTGATCGATCTGCTTGGCTTCAGACTCGCGCGGCGAAGCGATGGAAGGATTTTGAGATGTCATGGATTCGGGTTCTGGGTCCAACAGAGTGAAAGGCGCGGTCGCCTCGTCTTTTTTGTCCTGCTCGACACAACGCTTCACACATTTGGACCCTTTTGCTTCGCTTCCCGGCGTGCGAAGGGGGTGAAATCGTCGTGGCGGCTTTAAACAAACACATTCAGGCGAAGATCATCACGGCCTCTTCTTCATCATCGTGGCAATTTTGCGCCACCATCTGAAGCAGGCTGCCGTGAAACTTGCGATACGGCCGATTGGTTCCGGCCCATCGCAAGCATCAAAGGCAATCGATCGGGGTCATGAGGCATTCTCCTTAGGCCGTTTCCTCGCGATCAAAAAATCGGCAGAGGTCGTGATAGTTTGATCCTGCATAGCCCGCAGAAGATGAACTTAAACTGAACTCCCTCAAAAGATTCGCAAATTCCTCTCACGCACCGTTTCGTTCAGGGTACGAGATGATCGACAGAAAGCGGATCGGCAGGCTCACCAGCACCTCCGGACCATGCGGCGCATCGGCATCGAAGAACAGGCTGTCGCCGGGTCGCATCAGATAAAGCTTGTCGGCATGACGATACTGCACCTCGCCTTCCAGCATGTAGATCAGCTCCAAACCGTCATGCTGGAATGCGGGAAATACGTCGGAATCGGCAGTTAAAGTGATGAGGTAGGGCTCGACCTGCAGGCCGCTGGAGCCGTTGTTGATATGACCGAGGAGGTTGTATTGATGGCCGGCCCGCGTGCCCCGCCGCTCCATTTGCAGCCCCTCTCCCGCGCGCACGAAAACGGCGTTGCGCTTCTCCTCGAACCGTCGGAAAAAGGCGGTGACAGGCACGCCCAGCGCTCGGGCGAGCGACTGCAGCGTCGTCAGCGACGGCGAGGTGTTGCCGTTTTCGATCTTTGAAAGCATGCCGAGTGAAATGCCGGTGGCGGCCGCAAGATCGGCGCCGGTGATGCCGAGCTTCTTGCGAAAGGCGCGGACCTCATGGCCGATCGCCATTTCGAGATTGTTTTCCTTCGCCTCGCGCGCGGAATGCGGATCCTGCCCCAGGACAGCCCTGGCGCCATGCACGCCGTTGCGCCTGCTGCCACGCCCAGCCTCGACATTATCGGTCATGCTTCCGTCCCACTCTGCTTTATATTTTGGCGGAGCTTACTGTTTTCGCAGCACGCATTCCATCGGGCGAAAGAAATTTTCTTTGCCCGGCGAAGTTTCCGTTACGTGAAGACAGAAGAACAATACTCTAAATAAGCTGATCGAGGGAAAGCCCTTCAGGGAAACGGCAAGTATTATTGCCCGCAGCGGCCGCTATATCCGGTCCGTTGATCTGCGAATGGAGAAACTCCATTCGTTGACTGCAGATATCATGTTTGATGTGCAAAGCGCTTAGCGCGTTCGGTACGAAAATCCGCCACGAGCAACATCGCCAAAAGCACGCGAACACGCGCCGCCTCAGCGTGATTGGGAGATTTGCGAGCTAAAAGTCGTCTCTGCCTTAAGCAGCCAACCCGGGACTGACAAGCTTTGTCCCAAGGATGGTGACCGGGCGAGGCCGGTCTTGCCCTCTTCTATCCGGCCTTAGGCCAGCACGCCGCAGACGATGGCGGCGACGAAGAGGAATGCGGCTGAAAACAGCGCGACATTGATTGCGGTCTGGATCTTGTGCCGTGTCGATGCGGCGCGCTTCGAACCATCGAACTGGTTCACATGCGTATTCGACATACCCAAATTCGCCATGTGTTGCCTCCGGTCGTTTTTTATCTGTCGCAAGGGACAAGCCCAGTGCAGACATTCATATATTCTCTATCAAGTAGGTAGACATAAAATTTCGTCCAGAGGGCATCACAGGAAAAAATAAACCACTGGACATGAAGCTAGGCTCCAAAGGTCAGAGCATGAAATGGAAGGCGCCCGAAATCAGCACAGAATACGGCGGGCCCAGATCAGCGTGCGCTCTACGGCGCTTGTTTCGGGAGCAGGCGTTTCGCCCGGTCCGATCTGACGACGGTTCTTTTCCTCAGGAAGCGTGACGGTCAACGCATCGTCTTCTTTCGCCGGAAGCGGCGGATGAAGATAACCCATGGTCATACCACCCATGAAAAACATGCCCGTCTCCTCGTTCGCCCATCATCCGAATGGATGTCTGAGACACTGAAACATGCCGCCGCTGACAACAGCATGTTCACGAAAGTTAACCGTCAGTTATGAGATCATGACAGAAATGCGGCACGAGTCAATAGTCTACACGATTGGTCGTCTTTTAAGCATCGCTTAACCAATAACGTCTTGAAGGCAAAGGAAATTCAACGAATTAATCTCGAACGAAGCCCTTGCTCGCAATCATGAGATTGCGCGTATACTCTTCCTTCACCGCCCCAGTCACGAGGTCCTTGGCGCTGAGGCGCTCGACGATCGCGCCATTGCGCATCACGACGAGACGTTCGCACATATGGGTGACAACGCCGAGATCGTGGCTAACCATGACGAAGGTCAGATGGCGGTCCCTGCGAACCTGCTCCAGAAGATTGAGCACCTCCGCCTGGACCGAGGCGTCGAGCGCCGAAGTCGGCTCGTCGAGCAGCAGGATGGAGGGCTCGACGATGAGCGCACGCGCGATCGCAACACGCTGACGCTGGCCCCCCGACAATTGATGCGGGTAGCGGAAACGAAAACCCGAACCGAGGCCGACTTCGTCGAGCGCGCGGGCAATGCGCTTTTCGCTGTCGCTGATGCCATGGATCACCAGGGGTTCCAGCAACAGGCGATCGATCGTCTGACGCGGATGCAGGGATCCATAGGGGTCCTGGAACACCATCTGCACCTGGCGATAGAACGCCTTGTCGCGTTTCGAGCTTTTCAGCTCCCGACCATCGAGGCGAATGGCGCCGCTGCTGACCGGCGCAAGGCCTGCGACCGCACGCAGAAGGGTCGACTTGCCGGAACCGGATTCGCCGACCAGACCGAAGGACTCACCCCTTGAAACATCGATGCTGACGGCATCGAGAGCGTAGTAGCCGTCATAGACGACGCTGAGGTCGTCGACCGTAAATGCCGTTACCGTCATGCCGCCCACTCCGGCTTACGGTCGAGAACCGGCAGCGGATGCCGGCTCTCGCCGATCTGCGGCATGCAGTTCAACAGGCCACGGGTATAGGGATGCTGCGCATTGTTGAGTTGCGAGGCCGGCAGCTCCTCCACGACCTTGCCGGCATACATGACGAGCAACCGGTCGCAGAAGGACGAGACCAGCCGCAGATCATGCGACACGAAGATCAGTCCCATGCCGCGTTCGGAGACGAGCTTGTCCATGATCTTCAGCACATCGAGCTGCACGGTGACGTCGAGTGCCGAGGTGGGCTCGTCGGCGATCAGCAATTCCGGCCCGGCGATCAGCATCATCGCGATCATCACGCGCTGGCCCATGCCGCCGGAAACTTCGTGCGGATGCAGGTCCCAGACGCGCTTCGGCTCGCGGATTTGCACGGCTTCCAGCATGGCAAGCGCCCGATCGCGGGCTTCGCCGCGGCCGATCTTTTCATGCGTGCGCAAGGTCTCGGTGATCTGCTTGCCGATCGACATCACTGGGTCGAGCGAATATTTCGGATCCTGCAGTACCATGGCGATGCGCTTGCCACGCAGGGCCCGCCGCTCCTTCGCCGAGATCGACAAAAGATCGATGCCGTTGAAATCGAGCTTGTCGGCGCTGACGATGCCGTGGCCGGCCGTCAGCCCCATGATGGCGCGGCCGGTCTGCGATTTGCCGGAGCCGCTTTCGCCGACGATACCCAGGCGCTCGCGGCCGAGCGTGAAGGATACGCCGCGTACGGCTTCGATGACGCCCGTCCGAGTCGGATAACGGACCCTGAGATTGTCCACGGTCAGCATCGTCGTCATTGGCTGTTCCCCTTCGGATCGAGCGCATCGCGCAGTCCATCGCCGAGGAGATTGAATCCGAGGCTGACGATGAGAATGGCAAGACCGGGCATCGCCGCGACCCACCACTGATCGAGATAGTATTTGAACCCGGTCGCGATCATCGCGCCCCATTCCGGCAGCGGCGGTTGCGCGCCAAGCCCCAGGAAACCGAGGCCGGCCGCCGTCAGGATCACGCCGGCCATGTCGAGCGTCACGCGAACGATCACCGAGGAAACGCAAAGCGGCATGATATGCCGGAAGATGATGCGAAGCGGCGATGCGCCCATCAGCCTCACCGCGGCGATATAGTCGGAGCGCCTGACCGTCATCGTCTCGGCGCGAGCGATGCGGGCATAGGGCGGCCAGGAGGTGATGGCGATGGCGATGATGGCGTTCTCGATGCCCGGCCCGAGAGCGCCGGCGAAGGCGAGCGCCAGGACCAGCTTCGGAAAGGCCAGGAAGATATCGGTGATGCGCATCAGGACCGTATCGGTCCAGCCGCCCGCATAGCCGGCTATCATCCCGATGAACAGGCCGATGGGCGCTGAGATGATTGCGACCAGCACGACGATGTAGAGCGTCCAGCGCGACCCGTAGATCAGGCGCGAAAGGATGTCCCGGCCGAGATTATCCGTGCCGAGAAGATAGCTGCCGGTGCCGGGCGGCTGCAGATAGGCATTGGTCAGATCGCCGATATCGGGCGGGTAAGGCGCGATGACGTCGGCGAGCGCCGCAATCACCACAAGCGCGAGGATGATCAGCAGGCCGAGCACGGCCAGGCGATTGGCGGAAAATTGCCGCCAGGTGACATAGGCGCGCCCCAGGCTTGCCTGCCGGCGCGACTGCGGCCGATCCGACAGCAGCCACTCACGCCAGGACGGTTGCGTGGTTTCAGCGGTCATTTGCGTCGCGTCCTGGGATCGAGAGTCCGGTAGAGCAGGTCGGACAGAAGGTTGATGGCGATGAAGACCGTCCCGATGACGATGGTCCCGCCAAGCACGGCGTTCATGTCGGCGTTCTGCAGCGAACTGGTGATATAAAAGCCGATGCCGG
>JAGWJK010000200.1 GCA_028865845.1 Rhizobiaceae bacterium | reverse complement strand
GACGCGACGACGGAATATCTCGGCACCTATATCGACGCCACGGCGCAGCGTGCCGACATCCTGCTCGACCGCGTGCACTCGGAAGTCACCGATCTTGCCAATGCCACCCAGAGCCTGATCGATCATCCGCAGGTGCAAAAGCAGATCGGTCAGATCCTACAGGACAGCCCGGATTTTTCGACGCCGCTGCAATACAATGCGCAAGGCGGCTGGATGGAAAACGCTGACGGCGCAGCTTCGGCAGTTGGCGTCTGGGGTTATCTGCTCGATCAGAACCATCAGCCGATCCCGAAGGCTTTGGACCAGGTGCGCGACAGCGCGATCATCGGCCTGCTTGGTCCCGCGGCCATGGCGACGGGTGCGCCGAAGCTGCAGGTCTATTATGTCGGGCCGAAGGATGCCTCGATCGTCCGCAGCGTGCCCTTCTCGCATATGGGCGAGACGTTTGACCGGCTCTATCCCGGCCACAACAAAGGCCCCGATTTCTGGGATTTCTTCTTTCCCGGCCTTTACCAGGGATGGCAGGGATGGATCAAGGATCCGTCCACGAAGCCGGTTGCGTCCGATATCGTGACGACGGCGCCCTATATCGATTCCAATACCGGCAAGCTGATCGTCAGCTTCTTCCATCCGCTCTGGACGATCGACCGCAAGGATCCGGCCGGCATGGTCGCCGCCGATGTGACGCTCGACAATCTCAGCAGCCTTGTGGAAAGCGTCAACATCGCCAAGACTGGCTTCGGTTTCCTGGCAAGCCCTGATGGCAACGTCATCGTGACCAGCACGTTCGGCCAGGCCGTTCTCGGTTTGAAATCGGCGGATGCCGCCGGCGCCGGCGTCACCGGCATCAACAGCTATCTGAAAGATTCCAGCCAGCCTCAGATCGCCTCGCTTCAATTGCCGACCGGCGCCCAGACCGTGATCAAGCACGTCCTGCTCACGCAAAATGGCGAGCAGGTCCCTTATCTTGTGGTGCTGAAGACCCTGGCGCCGACCAATGTCTGGGACGGCGCCAATATTGTCGGACAGACGATGACGCTCGGCTTCGTCGTGTCGGAGCGCGAAATCTATGCCTCGCTGATTGCCGCGCAGGACAATATCTCCAAAGCGACGTCACGCATCGTCAACTACCAGATCGTGGCATTCCTCATCAGCCTGATCGCCGTGTTCTTCGCCGTTTTCGCGATCTCGGGCCGAATTACCGCCGGCTTGAGCGCCCTGGCGGGCGCTGCGAAACGTCTGGAAAACAAGGATTACTCGGTGCGCGTCGCCATACCGACGCGTGACGAGGTGGCCCAGGTCGGCCACGCCTTCAACCGAATGGCGGAAGAGATCAGCTTCCACACGGAAAACCTCGAGCGCCTGGTCGACGAGCGGACGCGCGAACTCGAAAATGCCAATGCCGAAATCACCACGCTGAATGAGAGGCTGAGAAACGAGAACACGCGCCTTGGCGCCGAACTCGACATTGCCCGCCACATCCAGATGATGGTGTTGCCGAAGGCGAAGGAACTCAGCGACATCCAGAAGATCGAGATTGCCGGCTATATGGCGCCTGCCGACGAAGTCGGCGGCGACTATTACGACGTGCTGCACGAGTCAGGGCGCGTCAAGGTCGGCATCGGCGACGTTACCGGCCATGGGCTCGAAAGTGGCGTGCTGATGCTGATGGTCCAGTCGGTTGCGCGCGCACTGCAGGAAAAGGGCAGTGACGATCCGAAGCTGTTCCTCGATGTGCTCAACCGGGCGATCTATAAGAACATCGAGCGCACCAATTCCGACAAGCATCTGACGCTCGCATTCGTCGATTATCACGAGCACGTGGCAACACTCTCCGGTCAGCACGAAGACGTTCTGGTGATCCGCGGCGACGGCAGCATGGAGCGCATCGAGACCGGCGATCTCGGTTTCCCGGTCGGACTGGAAAGCGACATCTCGGCCTTCCTCGCCACCCGCGACGTGCCGTTTGAAACCGGCGACATCATCATCCTGCATACCGACGGCGTCACCGAAGCGGAAAGCCCGGAAGGCGAGCTCTTCGGGTTCGACCGGCTCTGCACAAGCGCCCATGACCATCGATCCGGCAGTGCGGATGAGATCGTTCGCGGCATCATCGCCGATCTCATGGCGCATATCGGTACACAGAAGATCCACGATGACATCACGCTCGTAGTTATGAGGCATCGCTAGCATGAGCCAGCAATTCGGATACACCGAGCCCTCGAACGGCCCGACCGTCGATCTTAGCCGGCTTCGCCTGGCCGACGGCTCTCTCGACATCAGCTGGCATCATTGCAGCACGACGGCGGATTTCCTCGGTGATTTCTTCGCCGCCCAGACGAAGGCAAGCGATGCAGAACTCAACGAGATCCGTCACGCCATCGGTTATCTGGTCAACGAGCTTCTGGAGAACGCGATCAAGTTTCGCGCGCCCGGCGACATCCAGATCGAAGCCTCGCTGGACAGGGGCAATTTCGAAATGCGCCTCTTCAATTTCATTGCCGAGGAAACTGCCCGGCGTTTTCAGGTGCTGCTATCGGAGATCACCACCCGCGATGCGGGGGAACTCCTGATCGAGCGGATCGAGCAGAATGCGGCCGATCCGTCATCGAGTGGCTCCGGTCTTGGCCTGCTGACATTGATGAACGACTACGGCGCGCGCCTTGGCTGGAAGTTTATACATCAAGACGCGGCGGGGCCGGTCGAGCTTCATACCTACGCTGCGCTTTCGCTTTCTTAAGATGCTGATGAACTGAGAAACGGTTATCGAAAATGGAAATCAAAACCAAAGAATATCGCGTTTGGCGGGAAGAAGCGACGATCCACTATGAGGGAACGATGCGCCTTTCCGGGACGGAGGCCTATGCGCCCATTCTCGAGCTGATGGACGACGTGTTGAAATCGAAACCGGAAACGATCGTACTCGACGTGACCGAGCTCGAATTCTTGAATAGTTCCGGCATCAATCTCCTCGCAAAATTCACCATCGAGGTGCGAAAGCAGCCCGATGTCGGCATGGCAGTGAAGGGATCGACCCGGATTCCGTGGCAGTCGAAGTCCCTGCCGAACCTGAAGAAGCTCTATCCTGCCGTCGAATTGACGATCAACTAAGCAACTTGGCTTCGCTGGGACTGAGGCAGCAATTGCTGGGAGAAGGACGTGGTGGAGCCGCCTGAAAGACAGAGTGCCTTGGAGAGCCTCGCAATCGCATGCGAGGCTCTGGCGCACGGCAATTTTGACGATGCGGAGCCGCTCTTCAACATCGTTGCCGACGAGACGGTTGCGGTCGATATCCGCAACCTGGCGGAAACCTTCGCCAACATGATGGTGCAGGTCGAGGCGCGGGAATTCCATGCCAGCCAGTTGATCGCAGATCTCAAGGAAACGCAGCGCCAGCTCGAAGCCGCACAGCAGCAGCTGCAGCGGGAAAATACCAATCTCAAGCAACGCCTGAAAAAGCTCGACGTCCACTTCGATGAGACCCAGGCCGATCTCGAAATCAAGGAAATCGTCGAGACCGAATATTTCCGCGAGCTGCAGCAACGCGCAAAATCGCTGCGGTCGAAATTCAAACACCAGGCCGACGGCGGCTCCCCGTGACCAAGATCATCTCGACCCATTCCTATCGTGGCGGTACCGGCAAATCGAACCTGACCGCCAACCTCGCCGCCGGCCTTGCGCTGCGCGGCCACCGCGTCGGCGTCGTCGATACCGATATCCAGTCTCCCGGCATCCACACGCTTTTCAAGGTCGATCCGCACAATCTCCGCTTTACGCTCAATGACTATCTCTGGGGCCGCTGCGGCGTCACGGAAACGGCGCTCGACGTGACCTCTGGCGTCGTCGACGAGAACGGCACGGTGGTAGTGCCCGACGGCGGCAAGGTTTTCCTCGTGCCGTCGAGCATCAAGACCGGCGAAATCGCACGTATCCTCAAGGAAAAATATGATGTCGAAGATCTGAACAGCGGCTTTCAGAACCTTTGCGCCGAGTTGAACCTCGACTATTTGCTGATCGATACCCATCCGGGCGTCAACGAGGAGACGCTTCTGTCGATCGCGATTTCCGACACGCTGATGCTGTTGCTTCGTCCGGATATTCAGGATTACCAGGGAACTGCTGTCACGCTGGAGCTTGCGCGAAAGCTGGAAGTCCCGCAACTGTTGCTGGTCGTGAACAAAGCGCTCGAAAGCTTTGATTTTCAGGATCTTTCGCAGCGCATCTTTTCGAGTTACCGCACGCCTGTCGCAGCCGTTTTGCCGCTGTCGACCGATCTGGTCCGTATCGGCAGCACCGGGCTCGTTAGAACGCTCTCCCCCGGCCACGCTTTTTCCGAGGGCGTGGAAGCGATCCTCGATCTCGTCGAGGACTGATCCGGTTAGGTCTCGAAGAGGCCGTGAACGAACTCGCCCACGGACCCCAAGCGCTCGTCTCTATCGAAGCGGAGTGCGCCGGCAATTACACCCCAGGCGGCCGGATCGAGATCGGCGATCGGCTCCGGTTCCATCTGTTGTGCTGCCGCCTCATTAGAAGGCTGCATGAGGAACGGGTGGAGCCCGGTCAGCAGCTGGTAGGCAATGCAGCCAAGCGCGAAAATATCGTCGCGCGGATCGCGCACAGCACCGTCGAACATTTCAGGACTGGCGTAGGATGCCGTCAGGGCATTCAGCGTCTGGACATCGAAACCGCCGGAATGACCGGCGGTTGCCAGGCCGAAATCCAGCAGTTTCACGCTGTTGTCGTCACCGACGAAGACATTTCCGGGCTTGAGATCAGAATGGACGACGCCGTTCTGATGCGCGTAGATGAGCCCGGCGCAAATGCCCTTGAGGATCGAAACGATCTTGCCGCCCGGCATCGGGTCCCCTGCGGCGGCGGCCAGAACTCGACTAAGCGGCCGGCCGGTCAGCAGTTCCATTACGATGAATATTTCCGACCGGTCGCGATCGAAATCATAGACCGTCGCGATGTTCGGATGTGCAAGGCTCTGGGCCTTGCGGGCCTCCGCCTCCAGCACGCGCAGGGCATCGGAATTGTTGCGGAAGTCGTCATTGAGTAGCTTCAACGCCACGTAAGGCGCACCGCCGCCGGCTTCGAGGCGCCGACGGTCGACGGCCGAATAGACGATGCCCATGCCACCGCGGCCGATTTCCGCGTCGAGGATGAAGCGATCACGCAGGATGGCGCCGACGCCGGCGCGTTTGCCCTCGAAACCATCCATCTTGTCGAGCCGCAGGCCGCCGCGGGCGTTGCCGCTGGCCGCGCGCCGAGCGTCGGAGCGGAACCGCGCGCTTTTGTAATTGACGAGCAACCCGTCCAGCGCGTCCGGGCGACCGGCGCTCCGCGAGCCGGCATCGGCCGCTTGTCTATCCTGCCGCAGACCGCGATAATCTTTCACCAGGGCGGAAAGGACGACATCATCGACCTTGCTCTGCACATCGCCATATTGCGGCGGCGTTGCCCCGTGGCCGCCCCCGGAAGCAGGGCTCATGAAGGATGGGGGCAGAGGCGGAATTTTCTCTAGGGGCTGCTTTGGCGGATTAACCTCGGGCGCAGCGGGTGTACCCGTCTTTCGGAGCAGCGGTACGGTCGGCTCGTCGAACAGATTTTCGTCCGTTGCGTGCGAGGCGCCCGCATCCTTGCCGGAACCGGGGGCTACCGACGGGGCCGACGTCGCTGGCAACAGGTTCAGGAGAATATCGGCGATATCGAGAGGAAGCCGGCCGATCGTTGCCGCGTTCGATATGGCGTCGCGAACACGCGCCGCCCTGCCCGGCCCGTCGGCCATATCGCGCAGCCGGCCGACAAGTCCGTCATAGGTGAGTTTGCCGGTCACGAAAGCTCCGATCGCCCCGTCCGCGTCGTCGGCCGGAGGTTCGCTGCGATCACTTTTTTTGCCCAGCGAGAATTTCAGCTTTCAACACTTTCAAGATCGATACGCGATGCAGAGCCGGGACGCCTGATGTCGTAGCGTTGCAGCTTTTCGACAATCGTGCGTCGGCTGACATTGAGGTTACGCGCAGCGCGGCTCTGGTTCCAGTTCACTTCACGCAGTTTCGCTTCGATCACCAGCGCCTCATACTGGCCGACGATCGATTTCAGGTCACCCGCGGGGATCGTGCTCGGCATTTCGGCCGCCGGCTTCTCGGCAAAGCCGGTGAGCTCAGAGGGTAGATGGCTCCGGCCGATCTGCTGGCCATCGTCGACGAGCAGCACTGCCCGCTCGAGGATATTGCGCAGCTCGCGGACGTTGCCCGGATAGCTCCAGCACATCAGCGAATCCAGCGCCTCAGCCGAAAGCTGCGGCGCCTGGCGACCGATATTGCCGGCCGCAATCGTCAGAAAATGGTTGACCAGTTTCGGAATATCAGACGGCCGTTCGCGCAGCGGCGGGACGACGATCGGGAAGACGTTGAGCCGGTAATAGAGATCCTTGCGGAACTCTCCGCGCTCGATCTTTTCTTCGAGATTGACGTTGGTTGCGGCGACGATGCGGACATCGACATATTCCGCCTTCGTGGAGCCGACGCGACGCACCTCCCCTTCCTGCAGCAGGCGCAACACCTTGGCCTGCAGGCTAAGCGGCATGTCGCCGATTTCATCGAGAAAAAGCGTCCCCTGATGCGCCTCATGGGCCAAACCAGGCTTGTTTGCGCCAGCGCCAGTGAAGGCGCCTTTGACATATCCGAACAGCTCGCTTTCCAGCAGGCTCTCCGGCAATGCGGCACAATTCTGTGCGACGAATGGCTTGCCGCTGCGTTCGCTCGATGAATGGATGAAATTCGCCATCATCTCCTTGCCGGTACCCGTCTCGCCGCGCAGCAGGATCGGCACCGCCGAGCACGCGGCACGCGCGATCAGCCCATAGGCGCGCTCGATCGGCGGGCTGTCGCCGATCAGGCCCTTAGGCTTGACGACCTTGCGCGTGACCTTGCTGAGCAGGCGGCTATTTTCCTGCAGCAGCTCCTCGTTCTGGCGCCCGAGCTGGCGGATCAGCCGCTGGTTTTCCTCCAGCAGGCGGGTGTTCCAGATCGCGACTGCGGCGTGGGCGGCAAAGCTCTGCAGCGGCCGCAACAGTAAATCGGGAAGCGCGCCGACTGCGCTGGTCGTCCTGTCGCGAACATTGACCAGTTGCAGAATACCGATCGTCTGATCGCCATGGATCAGTGGCGTGATCACCAGCGAGCTGGTCTGGAAACCAAGCGCCTTGTCCATCTGCCGGATATTCGA
>JAGWJK010000199.1 GCA_028865845.1 Rhizobiaceae bacterium | reverse complement strand
CGTCTCGCATCTTGCCGCCGAGGATGTCATGGGCGGGAACGCCGAGGAACTTGCCGATGATGTCGATACAGGCAAATTCGATCGCCGCGTGCATCTGCGTACGGTTGTTGTAGAGGCTGGCAGTCGGATTGCAGATCTTGAAGCGCAGCTGTTCGAGTTCGAATGGATCGTGGCCGACCAGATAGGACTTGAGCGCGGTGAAGGCCGCTTCCGCGCTCTCGCCCCCACCGCCCATTTCGCCCAGGCCGACAATGCCGACATCGGTCTCGACTTCGACGATGGTGCGCACGAAACGGCCCCAATGAGCGCCATTGGAATGCCGCAGTGGCGCTTCCAGCGGAACCGTCACGGTGGTGGCGCGGATATCGGTGATGATGGGCCGCTTCATGTCAAATCTCCTCTTGGACGCTCATTCGGGCAGCACGATGCCGAGCTTGGCCATGGTACCGCCGTCGATCTTGATATCGGCACCGGTGATGAACCGGGCTCTCTCGCTGGCGAGGAACGCCACAAGTTCGGCGATTTCCGAGGCTTTGCCGACACGGCCGACAGGGTGGCCCTTGCCCCACAGGGCGATCATCTCGTCCTGGGTATGATCGCCCTTCCAGAGGTCGGCGGCCCAGCGCAACATCGGAGTATCGACCGAGGCCGGGCAGACAGCATTGACGGTGATGTTCTCGCCGGCATGGTCGAGCGCCATGGCCCGCACCAGCGCATTAATCGCGCCTTTGCTTGCGGTATATGCCGCTACGCCGGCCTGTGAGGCGTAGGCCTGCACGGAAGAGATGGCGACGATAGCGCCGCCGCCGCGCTTGCGCATTTCCGGAATGGCGAAGCGGGATGCGAGATATATGCCCTTGAGATTGACGTCGAAGACGTCGTCCCAAACATTTTCAGGCGTGTCCACCACTGTTCCGTAACGCTGTATGCCAGCGCAACATGCGAGAATATCCAGACCGCCGTGGCGCGCGACGGCAGTCGCCACCGCCTGTTCCATATCACCGGCTTTTCGCACATCGCCAACGTAACCCGACGCGTTGCTGCCGGTTTCAGCCACTGCCTCGTCCACGGACGCTGCATCATTGGATACAATCAGAACATTGCCGCCGCCATCGGCAAAGCGTTTCGAGCAGGCACGGCCCATGCCGAGGCTACCGCCGGTGACGATGATGCTCCTGCCCGAGAACTCCTTTGTGGTGTCCACGCACTCCTCCTCCTCTGCTTAACTCAAACTAACATTCTACCATACTAGTTGGTCAACAGGATTTCTGCTGTTTCATGCAGATTGGAATTTTGCCTCCCAGACGCCTAGTCCGGCATTGGCGATCGCAATCAAGCTCCCTTCGGCCGGATGCCGCGCCAGATGATCCTCAGACATCGTAAAGCGTGCCGACGTGACATAGAGGGTGGTCAGCTCGGGGCCGCCGAAGGTGCAGCTTGTGGGCCAGGTCACGGGCAATTCGACAAGTCCCAGCAAGTCGCCCTCCGCGTCGAACCGTGCGACGGCGGCTCCACCGACAACGCGGCAGTTCCAGAGCGTGTCCTCCGCATCCATGCACGAGCCATCGGGCAGGCCACGATCGAATCCACTGACAATCGTTCGGCGGTCGGACAGCATCTTCGCCTCCGGATCATAGGCGAAGGAGTAGATTTCGTTGGCGGGCGTATCCGCAAACAGAAAGCGATTGTTCCGTGTCCAGCCCATGGTGTTGGTGATGCCGTATTCGTTGGGCGTCAGCTGGTTCACGGTCCCTGTCGCATCAATGCGGTAAACGGCGCCGGATTTGCGGTCCATATCGCGCGGCGAGCCATCTGTATTGAGATTGTTCTGCATGGTCGAGACCCAGAACGAGCCGTCGGGCGCCACGCGCCCTTCGTTCAGCCGGTTGCCCGGCAGATCAGGCTCGGGGATGGCGAGAAGCTCGAAGGCTTCGCCGGGTCGCCAGAGGCACACTTCGCGGCAGAAGCCGACGATAAAACCCCCATCCGCACGCGTGCCGATCGATGTCGGGAAATCCGGCGTCGGCCACACATGATGCTCTCCGCTTGCGGGCGCAAAGCGGTGAATGCGCCTGCCGCCGATATCGACCCAGAAAAGCGCCTGCTCCTCCGGCGACCAGATGATGCTTTCGCCGACGATATCGGTCGCCGCCAATGCAATCCTTGCCTCCATGATCCCTCCAAGCATGTTCAATAATCGGTGTTGACAATAGCCGATACCGATTCTAAATCAAGGTCAAGCTGCACCTATATGATAGGTAGGAGGAAAGCTTGATCGAAACCATACGTGGCGTCGGAGAGGGTGCGGTCGACAAGTCGTCGGGCGAGGGATTGCTGAGCGGCGTCATGAATGCCGTAACCAATTATATCCGCGATAACAGCCTGCAGGTCGGGGACGAATTGCCGAGCGAGGGAGCTTTTGCCGAGCAGACCGGCGTCTCGCGCAGCATCGTTCGCGAAGCCTATCGTTCGCTGTCGGCTCTGACACTGATCGACATCGGCAATGGCCGCCGGGCGCGGGTCGCCGCGCCGCGGGCCGACGTCCTCGCGATGATTACCGATCATGCCGTTCATACGGACCAGGCGACAATCCAGCAGATTTTCGATGTCCGCCGCACGATCGAACGGCGGACGGTGGTGCTGGCCGCGCTCCGGCGCACCGACAAGGAAGCTGCCGATATCATTGGCCTGGTCGATGCGATGCAGCGGGATTTCTTCGATCCGCAGAAGGTCATGGAACACGATATCGCCTTTCACGAGGCGATCGGTATCGCTTCACGCAATCCGATGTTTGCACTGATAGTCGGCTCGTTCCATGTGCTCACCCGCCACACCTGGCCGATCGGCTGGGCCAGCCGGGGCAGCAACGAGACGCGGCAAGAAAGTATCGATGGCCACATGGCGATCGCCCGGGCCATCGCCAATGGCGACCCGGCTCGCGGCGAGCAGGCGGTGGTCGATCATTTCGACCTGACGGTGAAGGCTCTTTTGGCAGCCGGAGTTTACTGAGCAATGAAAATCACGGCATTCGAAACCATCCGGGTCGAAGAGTTTCCCAACATTTTGTGGGTCCGCATCCATACGGACGAAGGGTTGGTTGGGCTGGGCGAGACGTTCTTCATGGCCGCCACTGTCGAGGCCTATATCCATGAAGTCGTAGCGCCGAAACTGTTGGGTCGCGATCCGCTTGAGATCGACAAGATTTCCAAGGATTTGACCGGATATCTCGGCTTCCGTTCGACCGGCGCGGAAATGCGTGGCAATTCGGCGGTCGATATCGGGCTTTGGGATCTCTTCGGCAAAGCCGCCAACCTGCCCATCGCACAGTTGCTCGGCGGCTTTTCCCGGCGCGAGATCCGGACCTACAACACCTGCGCAGGAAATACCTATATGCGGGAGGCCAAAGGTCAGCAAACCGCCAACTACGGTATCGGCGGACCCCGCAAGGATTACGACGACCTCAACGGCTTCCTGGAGCGTGCCGACGAACTCGCAGAAGATCTGCTGTCGGAAGGCATTACCGCCATGAAGATCTGGCCGTTCGACATCGCCGCCGAAAAGACCGGTGGCCAGTACATTTCCGGGCCGGACCTGCGCAAGGCGCTGGAACCCTTCGAAAAGATCCGCAAACGTGTCGGCGATCAAATCGATATCATGGTCGAATTCCATTCGATGTGGCAGTTGACTCCGGCAATCCAGATTGCCCGGGCGCTGGAGCCATATGCCACGTTCTGGCATGAGGACCCGATCAAGATGGATTCGCTATCCAGCCTGAAGCGCTATGCCGCTGCCAGCCGCGCACCGCTCTGCGCCTCCGAAACGCTCGCCACGCGATGGGCCTTTCGCGATCTTCTGGAAACCGATTCAGCCGGCATCGTCATGCTCGATCTTTCTTGGTGCGGCGGCATCTCCGAGGCCAAGAAGATCGCGACGATGGCCGAAGCCTGGCATCTGCCGGTGGCGCCGCACGATTGTACCGGGCCGGTGGTTCTCTCGGCTTCCACCCATCTGTCGCTCAATGCACCGAACGCCATCGTGCAGGAAAGCGTGCGGGCTTATTACAAGACCTGGTACGCGGATCTGACGACCCAGCTTCCGACCGTGACCAACGGAATGATCACCGTCCCGCCGGGGCCCGGCCACGGTGTCGAATTGGCGGCCGATCTCGAACAGAAGTTCACCGTCAGCCGGCGTCTGTCCGAGGATGTCTAGTAGACTATCACGGGACTTGACTTGTATGGTAGTATGCTACTAGCGTTTGAGGACGGCCGTTGAGAGGAACGGGGAGGTCGAATGCAGAATGTAAAACCAGCTCGGATTCTCTCCACCGCCGCAGCTGTGGGGCCGCAGGTCTATCGCATCCTGCGCGAACAGATCATCCAGGCGGAATTGCTGCCCGGGGAGCGGATCTCCGAATCCGACATCGCCAAGGGCTTTTCGATCAGCCGTCAGCCGGTACGCGAAGCTTTCATCAAGCTCTCCGAGGAAGGGCTCGTACATGTCGTGCCGCAGCGCGGTACCTATGTGACGAAGATCTCGAGCCGATCGGTCATGGACGTCCGTTTCGTTCGCGAAGCAATTGAAGCCGATATTGTTCGCCAGGTCGCCGAGGCGCATTCGCCTGACACCGTTGCCCGATTGCGCGCAGAGATCGAGCAGCAGAAGCAGGTGCCGCATAATGATCGCGCCGCGTTCCTGCGGCTCGATGAGCGGTTTCATCACACGCTCGCCAGCGCCGCAGGCAAAGCCTATGCCTGGAGCGTTATCGAAAGCGTCAAGGCTCAGATGGACCGCGTCCGGTTTCTCAGCGTCGACGACATGCAGGTCGGTCGGTTGATCGAACAGCATGAGAGGATCGTCGACGGCATTGCGGCCGGCAACATGAGCGAAGCGGAAGCCGCGCTGCGAATGCATCTGCGTGAAATTCTGAAATCACTGCCGGAGATCGCGAGATCCCGAGCTGAATTCTTTGACGCGACGGAGTGATTGCCGAAGCGAACCAATTTTGATGTCAAACGGGAGGAGAACATCATGATCAGGAAGTGGGTAGCAGGAACAGCCCTCGGGCTCAGTCTCATGGCCACAGGCGCCAATGCCGAAGGCCTCAATATCGCATTCATTAGCCATTCGTCGGCGTCAAACACCTTCTGGCAATCGGTCAAGAAGGGCTATGACGATGCCTGCGCCAAGATCGGCGCCAATTGCCAATTGATCCTGACGCAGACCGAGGGCTCTGTCGAACAGGCGGTCGCAAATCTGCAGGCAGCCATTGCCACAAAGCCCGACGCCATTTTCGTCGCCATCGTCGACGACAAGGCGTATGATGCTGCAATCAAAGAAGCCACGGATGCCGGCATCCTTGTGCTTGCCGTGAATGTCGATGACAGCCAGGGCGCAAAGGGCAATGCCCGCAAGGCATTCATCGGCCAGGGCTTCACGGCAGCCGGCTATTCGCTCGCCGAGGCGCAGTCTCTGAACTTCCCCAAGGATGGACCGCTCAATCTCCTGGTCGGCGTCAACGCACCGGGCCAGACATGGTCGGAGCAGCGTGCCGGCGGCGTGATGAAATTCCTCAACGAGTACAAGGCCGAGCATAAGGATCGCGAGATCAACATCACCCGCATCGACGCGGCCACCGATCTTGCGCTGACGGCCGATCGTATCGGCGCCTATCTCAATGCCAATCCGAACACCACTGCCTATTTCGATACCGGCTATTGGGATGCGGGCGTTGCCAAGGTGTTGAAGGATCGCGGCATTACCCCGGGCAAGGTTCTGCTTGGCGGTTTCGATCTGGTGCCGGAAGTCCTGCAGCAGATGACCGCCGGCTACGTCCAGGTGCAGGTCGACCAGCAGCCCTACATGCAGGGCTTCATGCCGGTCATGGAGGCCTATCTCTACAAGACCGCCAACCTGACGCCATCAGATATCGACACGGGACAGGGCATCGTGACGCCAAAGGATGTTCCGATGATCATGGAGATGGCCAAGAAGGGTCTTCGCTGATTTCCACTTAGAATTTTCAAACCAGCATCTTGCCTCGGCTGGGGGCAAGATGCTGAACGATGAGTAGCAATCGATGAAGCGGTTTTTAAAGATATATTTGGACAAGCCGGAGCTGGCCGGTCTCGCCCTTTTGATTGTTCTGGTGATCGTCTTTCAGGTCAGGTCGAACGGTATTTTCCTGTCGGTCGAAAACATCCGGGGCATTATGGGTCTGCTCCCTGAAATGGCGCTTGTGGCCATCGGGGTGACGATCCTGATGATTTGCGGCGAGTTCGATCTTTCTGTCGGATCGGTCTTCGCACTGATGCCCATGACCGCTGCGGTCATTCTCAATACCGGCGTGCCGTTCCCGTTAGCCATGCTCATCGGGCTCGCTGTCTGCGCGGTGATCGGCTTCATCAACGGCTACATAACCCTGCAATTTGCGATCCCGAGCTTTATCACGACCCTTGGAATGCTGTTCATTGCTCGTTCGCTGACCATCGTTATATCCGGCGGCTTTCCGCCGTTGTTGCCGGATGATCTGCCGACGTGGCTGTTTACCGATTACATCTGGCCAGGCTCTATCGTCCGCATGTCCTTCATCTGGTTTCTGGTGATCGCGGTCATCGCAGCGGCGATGCTTTCGCTGACCAATTTCGGCAATTGGATCCGCGCAACGGGTGGCTTCAATGAAGCGGCAGCGTCAATGGGCATTCCGGTCCGGCGTGTAAAAATCATTTGCTTCATGCTCTGCTCGGTGCTTGCGGGATTTGCAGGTCTGCTGCAGGTTTTGCGCCTCGGATCGCCGCTGCCTTCGATCGGAGAAGGACTGGAACTGCAGGCAGTTGCCGCAGCCGTCATCGGCGGCACGGCGCTGGCCGGCGGCATCGGCACCGTCTTCGGCGCGATCATCGGCACATTGCTGATCCGAACCATCGACAACGGCCTGGTTCTCTCCCGCGTAGACGCGAACTGGTTCAAATTCGCCATCGGCGTGCTCACCATGTTTGCCGTTATCGCCAATGCCTGGATGGGCAAGATGTCTCGCAAGATCAAGGTGGAGGCGCACAAGTGACCGTTCCGATCATCGAATGCCGAAACCTCCAGAAATGGTATAGCGGCGTCCATGCCCTTAAAAATATCAACCTGACGATCAATCCAGGCGAATCCGTCGGTCTGGTGGGCGACAATGGTGCAGGCAAATCGACGCTGATCAAAATTCTTTCCGGCGTTCATCATCAGGATTCCGGCGAGATCCTGA
>JAGWJK010000198.1 GCA_028865845.1 Rhizobiaceae bacterium | reverse complement strand
GACTGACTCGCCCCCGCCACACATGCATCTGAAAACGTCGAAAAAACGACGATTACCGTGCTACCAGGCCTTCGCGCTGTGCGCGCTTGCGGGCCAGCTTGCGAACGCGGCGAACAGCCTCGGCCTTTTCGCGAGCGCGCTTCTGCGACGGCTTTTCGTAGTAGTCGCGCATCTTCATTTCGCGGAAAATGCCTTCGCGCTGCATCTTCTTCTTGAGAGCGCGGAGAGCCTGGTCAACATTGTTGTCGCGGACGAGTACCTGCACGAGAATCACATTCCTTTGGTTTGGTTGATGCCAGCGGCGGCTCAAACGCCAGAGGCAAAAATATAACGTTCGCGCGGCCGCAGCCTTGCGATTGGTGATGCGGGATAACAGATCGGTTTGTCAAAGTCTAGCCAGATCGTGAGTTTGCAGAGGAAAAAGCGGCTTGTCGAGGGCAAAACCAAGCTCTGGATATCCGCCGACCCCGTTGCGGCTATGGAATACGGCGGCGGTTTTCCAAATTTCTCGCCGACAATATGCCCGTGGGAAAAACCGCATTGTGGTCATTTGCGCAGTGGTGAGGACGGGTTTTCCTCCTTGCCAGTTGATGGCAACGCGTTTCGGCAAGAACTCACAGATTGGTTTCGGATTTACCACGTACGTCCTATCAGGAGGTCCGCTGGAAATTGTCATGCTGCCGCTTGAAACTGCAATTTCTCTCATCGCGACATGTTTTCTTTTTACGCGTGACGCATCCATGTGGTTTGTTCCTCAGCAATTATGATTTCGCAGAACCCGTAGAGGCTTTGCGTGCGATCGAGCGTTGCCGGTCGGGCATTCTTTTTAACCGTGTCGAAAGCCGGGCGTGAATGCGTCGCAAAAGAACCGTTGTGTCGGTTTTCGATTTGCGATTTGTATGGCCCATCGAAAGGGCTGTTGCCTGAAGGAGTTGAGGGCGAATGCGCAAATACTCGGTTTTTGCCGTGGCACGGGAAGCGATGCGGGCTCACAAGGGCTGGGAAGCCCAGTGGACCTCGCCGGAGCCGCGCAAGGAGTATGATGTCATCATCATCGGCGCTGGTGGCCATGGTTTGGGTGCCGCTTACTATCTCGCCAAGGAACATGGCATCACCAATGTCGCGGTGATCGAGAAGGGTTGGCTCGGCGGCGGCAATACCGGCCGTAATACCACCATCATCCGCTCGAACTATCTCTATGAAGAGAGCATGCATATCTACGAGCATTCGATGAAGCTCTGGGAAGGGCTGTCTCAGGATCTCAATTATAATGTGATGTATTCGCCGCGCGGCGTCATGATGCTGTCGCACAACACCCATGACCAGCAGTCCTTCAAACGGCATATCCACGCCAACCGCCTCTACGGCATCGACAATGAATGGCTGACGCCCGAGCAGGCCAAGGCCTATTGCCCGCCGCTCGACATTTCCCAGACGGCGCGCTACCCGATCAACGGCGCCGCTCTGCAGCGCCGCGGCGGCACGGCTCGTCACGATGCCGTCGCCTGGGGCTTTGCTCGTGCGGCCTCGGATCGCGGCGTGCACATCATCCAGAATTGCGAGGTGACCGGCATTCAGCGCGGACCGGATGGCCGGGTGACCGGGGTCGATACGACGAAGGGCTTCATCGGCGCCAAGAAGATCGGCGTTTCCGCCGCCGGGCATACGACCGTCGTCATGCAGATGGCGGGCGTGCGCGTGCCGCTGCAGTCGAGCCCGTTGCAGGCGCTGGTTTCCGAACCGCTGAAGCCGATCTTCCCGTGCGTCGTCATGTCGAACACGGTGCATGCCTATATCTCGCAGTCCGACAAGGGCGAACTGGTCATCGGCGCCGGCACAGACCAGTATAATTCCTACAGCCAGACCGGCGGCCTGCAGATCATCACGCATACGCTGGATGCGATCTGCGAGCTGTTCCCGATGTTCCGTCGCGTCAAGATGATGCGCTCCTGGGGCGGCATCGTCGACAATACGCCGGACCGTTCGGCGATCCAGTCGAAGACGCCGGTGCCGGGGCTTTATGTCAATTGCGGCTGGGGTACGGGTGGTTTCAAGGCGACACCGGGCTCGGCCAATCTGTTTGCGCATCTCATCGCCCGCGACGAGCCGCACAAGTTCAATGCCGGGCTGACACTGGATCGCTTCCGCACCGGCCGTCTGATCGACGAGGCGGCAGCGGCCGCCGTCGCGCATTGATGCTGGGAATGGCCGGGTTCGGCGTGCCGGTTCCAAGCTTTAACACAGGTAGAAAACGATGCTGCTGATTTATTGCCCCTATTGCGAGGACGAGCGCTCGGAACTGGAATTCCGCAATGCCGGCGACGCTCATATCGCGCGGCCGGACAATATCGCCGAGATTTCGGACGAGGACTTCGAGGAATATTTCTTCCTGCGGGATAACCCCAAGGGCCTGATCTTCGAGCGCTGGCGCCATATCCACGGCTGCGGCCGCTTCTTCAATGCCGCACGCGACACGGTCAGCGACCGGTTCTATCGCACCTACAAAGCCGGCGAGCCGAAGCCAGAGCTTTCGACATTGCTGCCGGCGGCGCACGAGCCCGTCGCGGCCGTGCAGGCCGGACAGGACGATATACAGAGAGAGGGATCTGCTGAATGAGCGGCGCCAATCGTATTGCGGGCAAGGGCCGCCTGACGCCGGCCAGGACCGCGCGCTTTACCTTCGACGGGAAGAACTATACGGCGCTGGAAGGTGACACCGTTGCTTCTGCGCTGCTTGCCAACGGCATTCATCTCGTTGGCCGCTCGTTCAAATATCATCGCCCGCGCGGCATTCTGTCGGCGGGTGCCGAAGAGCCGAATGCCCTTCTCGACATTTCCCGCGATTCGGCGCGGCGTCAGCCGAACGTGCGCGCCAGCGTGCAGGAAGTGTTCGACGGTATGCGGGCGCAGTCGCAGAACCGCTGGCCGTCGCTTGCCTTCGATGTCGGCGCCGTCAACAATCTGCTCTCGCCCTTCTTTGCTGCCGGCTTCTACTACAAGACCTTCATGTGGCCGAAGGCGGCGTGGAAGCACATCTACGAGCCCTTCATCCGTCGCGCCGCCGGTCTCGGTGTCGCGCCGACGGAAGAGGATCCGGATCACTATGCCAGCCGCTTCGCCCATTGCGATGTCCTGATCGTCGGCGCCGGCATCTCCGGCCTGTCGGCGGCGCTTGCCGCGGCTGAGGCCGGAGCCAAGGTCATTCTCTGCGATGAACAGGCCGAAGCCGGCGGCGCGTTGCGCTTCGATGCCAGCGTCAAGATCGACGGCGTCGACGGATATACCTGGGCGCAGGGTGTCGTTGCCAAGCTCGCTGCGATGCCGAACGTCCAGGTGCTGACGCGCACGACGGCTTTTGGCTATTACAATCACAATTTCTTTGGCCTTGCCGAACGTGTCACCGATCACCTCGCCAGGCCCGGCCGCAATCTGCCGCGCGAGCGTCTGTGGCAGGTGCGTGCCAAGCGCGTCATCCTGGCGACGGGTGCGATCGAGCGGCACATGGTGTTTCCGAACAACGATCGTCCCGGCATCATGCTGGCATCGGCCGCGCGCACCTATCTCAACCATTACGGCGTTGCCGTCGGCGCCAAGATCGGCGTCTACGCTGCGCATGATTCCGCCTACGAAGCGGCTTTCGATCTCAAGCGCGCCGGCGTTTCCATCGCAGCCATCGTCGACAGCCGCGTTCGGGCAGGCGAGGCCGTCGTCGCCGAAGCCAAGCGCCTCGGCATCGAAGTGCTGAGCGACTATGCCGTGACCGACACGTCGGGCAAGCTGCGCATTGCCTCGATGACGGTAACGCGCAACGGTACCACCACGTCCCGCAAGATCGCCATCGACGCATTGCTGGTCTCCGCCGGCTGGACGCCTTCGGTGCATCTGTTCTCGCAATCGCGCGGCAAGCTGAAATTCGATGCGGAAAAGCAGCGTTTCCTGCCGGGCACCTATGTGCAGGATTGCCTTTCGGTCGGTGCCTGCAACGGCACGGACGGGCTGCAGGCAGCCATCGAAGAGTCGCTGGCTGCCGGAGAACTGATGGCACGGGCGACCGGCGCTCACGGCGAGGGCAAGATCCTGCTGCACGCCGAACAGGCCTTCGAATGGACCGGCGGCATGATCGGTGCTGCCGAAGGGGCAGGGCCGGATACCAACGCCAAGGCTTTCGTTGATTTTCAGCATGATGTCTGCGCCAAGGACATCCGTCTTGCCGTGCGCGAAGGCATGCATTCGATCGAGCACATCAAGCGCTTCACCACCAACGGAATGGCATCCGACCAAGGCAAGCTGTCCAACATGCATGGCCTGGCGATCGCTGCCGAAATGCTCGGCAAGGACATACCGCAGGTCGGTCTGACGACATTTCGCGCGCCCTATACGCCGGTTACCTACGGAACGCTGATCAGTCATTCGCGCGGCTCTCTTTTCGATCCCGCCCGCAAGACGCCGATCCATGAATGGGAAGCAGCGCATGGCGCCGTCTTCGAGGATGTCGGCAACTGGAAGCGTGCCTGGTTCTATCCGCGGGCAGGCGAGACCATGCACCAGGCCGTCAATCGCGAATGCCGCACGGCGCGCGACGTCGCCGGCGTGTTCGATGCCTCGACGCTCGGCAAGATCGAGGTGGTCGGCCCGGATGCGGCGCAGTTCCTCAATCTGCTCTACACCAACGCCTGGGATACGCTGAAGCCCGGCCGCTGCCGCTACGGCATCATGCTGCGCGAGGATGGTTTCGTCTACGACGACGGCGTGGTCGGGCGGCTGGCGCAGGATCGCTTCCATGTGACGACGACGACCGGCGGTGCGCCGCGCGTTCTCAATCATATGGAAGACTATCTGCAGACCGAGTTTCCGCACCTGAAGGTGTGGCTGACGTCGACGACGGAACAATGGGCTGTCATCGCCGTCCAGGGTCCGAAGGCGCGCGAGATCATTGAGCCGCTGGTCGAAGGGCTCGACCTGTCCAACGAGGCCTTCCCGCATATGAGCGTTGCCGAGTGCAAGGTTTGCGGCGTGCCGGCTCGGCTGTTCCGCGTCTCCTTCACCGGCGAAGTCGGTTATGAAATCAACGTCCCGGCCGATCATGGACAGTCGGTCTGGGAAGCCGTATGGGCGCGGGCCGAGCCGTTGGGCGCCTGCGCCTACGGCACCGAGGCCATGCACGTGCTGCGCGCCGAGAAGGGTTATATCATCGTCGGTCAGGATACTGACGGAACGGTGACCCCCGATGACGCCGGCCTCTCTTGGGCTGTCTCCAAGAAGAAGACGGATTTCGTCGGCATCCGCGGTCTCAAACGGCCGGATCTGGTCAAGACGGGCCGCAAGCAACTCGTCGGTCTCGTCACCCGTGACCCGAAAGTTGTGCTGGAAGAGGGCGCGCAGATCGTCGCCGATCCGAACGAGCAGAAGCCGATGACGATGCTCGGCCATGTTACCTCCGCCTACTGGTCGGAAAATCTCGGCCGTTCGATCGCCTTCGCGCTAGTTGCCGGCGGCCGCGAGCGCATGGGCAAGACGCTCTACGTGCCGATGCCGGACAAGACGATTGCCGTCGAGGTGACGGACCTGGTGTTCTTTGACAAGGAAGGAGGCCGGATCAATGGTTGATTTCGCCACCCGCAAACTGCCGCTCGCCGGCCGCCATGGTGGCTCGGCCAGCGTACGCTTGACGCCGGCCGCACCCGCAAGCCGCATCTCGCTGCGCGCGCCTGCCGATTCGATCCCCGGACTGTCCTGGGCCTTGAAGCTCGATATACCGACCCGGCCGAAGACCTCGTCGCACAAGGACAGCCGGTATGCGCTCTGGCTCGGGCCGGATGAGTGGCTGATCATCGATGAAAGCGGTGCCGACCTGCTCGGTCTTCCTGGCGATGCCGGCGTTCTCTACGCCGCGACCGATATTTCCCACCGCAACACCGCGATCATCGTTTCCGGCCCCGGTGCGGAAGCGACGCTTGCCGGCGGTTGCCCGCAGGACTTGTCGCTCCAGGCATTCCCTGTAGGCGCCTGCTCGCGCACGCTGCTCGGCAAGGTGGAAATCGTGCTGCTGCGTCTCGACGACGAGACCTTCCGCGTCGAAGTCTGGCGGTCTTTCTCGGATTATGCCTTCGGCCTGCTGGCTGAGGCGGCAGAGGATGCTGGGCTCTAAAGTCCGGCGGGCTTAAGAAGGACGTGTCCTCCTTCTCCCCAGCGGGGAGAAGGTGCCCGACAGGGCGGATGAGGGGGTGCGAGGGACACCGTCTTGCACTCCTTGTCATAGGTAGCAGTCGAATTGCTGGAAAGATCCCCCTCATCCGACCCTTCGGGCCACCTTCTCCCTCAGGGGAGAAGGGGATCGCGGCCGCAGAGAAAACACACCAAAGTCACGTTGCGAAGCTAAGCTGTCTCAAAACCCCATCTTGCTGGTCTTCAGCAGGATATTGGATTCAGTCGTGTTGATGCCGTTGATCAGCCGAATGCGCCGCAGCGTTTCGTCGAATGAGGCGAGATCGCGGTCTTCCAGTTCAGCGATGAAATCCCATTTGCCGTTGGTGCTGTGCAGCGCCCTCACCTGCGGCAGTCCGCGAAGCTGATCGGCGACCCTGTCCGCCATCTTGCCGAGCACCTCGATCATGACGATGGCGCGCACGCCGGCAGCTCGTGTTTCGTGGCCGGTCCGGATCGTGAAGGCGGTAATGGTGCCGTTTTCCACCAGCCGGTCGATGCGGGCGGTGACGGTGGCGCGAGATGCCCCCGTCGTCGCTGCCAAAGAGGAAACCGAGGTTCGGGCATTGTGGCGCAATGCGCTGAGGAGGTCGCGGTCGAGATCATCCATGACTTGTCATTCTGCGAAATCACACTATTCAATTTGCCAATAACTACTCCATTTTCGACAATTTTCCATCTTTTTGCTGTCAGCTCTGCCATCGATAATGCGCATCGACAGCCCCACACAGGAGCGCCGCCAATGAACGTAGAATCCACCGCCATCACCCTGATCGGCGTTCCGCTTGAGGAAGGCTCGGGCCGTCGCGGCGCCGGCATGGGGCCGACGGCCCTGCGCATCGCCGGCATCGAAACAATGCTGCGGGAACTCCAGCACCGCGTCACCGACAGCGGCGATCTGCGCCCTGCGCCGGCGACGGATCTGCCCGAAGATCCGAAGGCGCATAATCTGAAAATCGTCGGCGCCTTCACGCGCGCGCTCGAAGCCAAAGTCTACGAAGTCGCCTCGGCCGGCAATTTCCCGCTGATCCTCGGTGGCGATCACAGCCT
>JAGWJK010000197.1 GCA_028865845.1 Rhizobiaceae bacterium | reverse complement strand
TGGGATGCTGCAGCATCAGCTTGCGCAGAAAGGTGATGCCGTCCATGCGAGGCATTTCGACGTCGAGCGTGATGACGTCGGGGATCTCCTCCTGGATCTTGCGGGCAGCCATGAAGGGGTCGGTCGCAACCCCCATCACCTCGATTTCCGGATCTTCCGACAACAGCGCGGCAAGCGTCTGACGCACGCTGGCGGAATCGTCGATGATCAGGACGCGAATTGGTTTCGGCATGTCGGCTCCTCCCTAGATTCGCTGGAAGACGGTGTTCGAAACCTGTTTCAGGGGCAAGTCGAAGCCGGTGATCGACTCCGAATGACCGATGAACATGTAACCGCCCGGCAGCAGGCAATCGCAAAGCCGCGATAGAACACCGGCCTGCGTCTGCTTGTCGAAATAGATGAGGACATTACGGCAGAAGATCAGGTGCATGGGGTCGCCCACCCCATATTTTTCGTCCATCAGGTTCAGCCGTCCGAAACCGATCTTGGAGCGCAGCCGCGGGGTGATGCGCACTTCACGCCGGCCCGGCACCTTCGGGGTCATCACGTATTTGCGCTTCAGATCAACGGGAACCGGAGAAATCATGTCCTCCGTATAGAAGCCGTTCTTCGCTGCCTGCAGGACTTCGGTACTGAGATCGGTCGCCAGGATTGCATATTCCATGCCGCCCTGCTTTTCGGAAAACTCCTCCATCACCATCGCCATCGTATAGGGCTCGGCGCCGGTCGAGCATGCCGAGCTCCAGGCACGCAGCCGGCGGTGGCCGGCACGAGCAAGCGTTGGCAGGGCCACCGTTTCCATGAATTCGAAATGCTTGCCTTCCCGGAAGAAGTCCGTCTTGTTGGTTGTGACCGCATCGATGAGATAGACGGATTCCTGCTCCAGACCGCCATGATTGAACAGGAAATCGCAGTAATCGTCGAAGGATGTGATGTTGGTGGCGCGAAGGCGGCGGCGCAACCGGCCCTCCAGCATCGTCAGCTTCGTCGATGGCATTTTGATGCCGCTGTAATCATAGATAAAGCGTGCCAGCTTCTCGAAATTCCGCTTGCTGATGCGGTCCCCGATGCTCTGGCTTTCCTGAACGGCGGCATTCCCCATTCCCCGACTCCTTTACGAATTCTTATGCAGCTTGGCCGGCACGCTTCGGATCGAGCGCGACGGTGTCTTCCCGCGACAGAAGGCGGGCGAGATCGACGATCACGACGAAGCCATTTTCGCGACGCACCACGCCGGCGATATAGTCGGACCGCCAGCGCACGCCGATGTCAGGTGCGGCTTCGATCTGGTCGTGCCGGAAGGGTGTAACCTCGAAGACGCGATCGGCGACGAGGCCGAGCGTCAGGACGCGGCCTTCGATCGGAACATCCAGCACCAGCACGCGCGTGTGCGAGGTCGGAATGGTCTTGGCAAGACCAAGCTTCAGCCGGAGATCGATGGTGGGCACACCCTGCCCGCGCACGTCGCGCAGGCCGAGCAGATAGTCGGGGCCGTTCGGGATCTTGAAGGCCTCGGCATAATCGAGGATCTCACGGACAACCTCGACCGGAACGGCAAAGACTTCTTCCCCGAGGCTGAAGGTAACGAACTGTGCTTCCAGAGCTGGTGTCGCCATGATTATGCGCTTTCCTTGAATTCGGCGTCGCCGGCATCCGGGCCGCCCATTGAGAGATCAAGGGCAAAACCCTTGAGACGAGCCTGCTGTGCATGAACTGTCGGTTTTGCCGCTTTCGTCTGGCGCCCGGCTGCTGCCGGAGCCCGGCCGGCCGATTTGGCCGGCTTTGCCGCGGGGGTACGCACCGGCTGCCGGCTTGTCGTGTCGACCTTGAAGAAGGCGATCGAAGCTTGCAGCTCTTCCGCCTGGGCAGCGAGTTCTTCCGAGGTTGCCGACATCTCTTCCGAGGCACCGGCATTCTGCTGCGTTACCTTGTCCAACTGCTGGATCGCCTCATTGATCTGGCCGGCACCAATATCCTGCTCGCGGCAGGCGGCGCTGATCTCAGAGACCAGTTCCGCAGTCTTGCGAATATCCGGCACCAGACGGCCCAGCATGTCGCCGGCTTCGGCAGCAGCCTTTACGGTATCGCTCGACATCGAGCTGATCTCGGCGGCGGCGGACTGGCTGCGTTCGGCGAGCTTGCGGACTTCCGAAGCGACGACGGCAAAACCCTTGCCGTGTTCCCCGGCTCGGGCGGCTTCGACGGCGGCGTTGAGAGCAAGAAGGTCGGTCTGGCGAGCGATTTCCTGCACGATGCCGATCTTCTCGGCAATCGTGCGCATCGCAGTGACGGCCCGGTTGACGGCGTCTCCGGAGGCTTCCGCGTCCTTCGCCGACTGGCGTGCGATCTTTTCCGTCTGGGCGGCATTGTCGGCATTCTGCTTGATATTGGCGGCCATCTCTTCCATCGAAGCGGAAGCTTCTTCCGCCGACGCGGCCTGCTCGGTCGCACCCTGGGAGACCTGCTCAGAACTTGCCGAGAGTTCCTGGCTGCCGGCCGAAACATTCTCGGAAGCGGAGATCGCATCGGCGACCACACCGCGCAGGCGCTCGACCATCTGTTCCAGCGCCAGGCCAAGGACGTCCTTGTCGGAAAGCGGCTTCGGCGTGACCATCAGGTCGCCATTCGAGATCTGGGTTGCGATTTCGGCCGTCTTGCGCAGATTAGCCGTCATCACGTTGATCGTCTTCACCACATCCTTGATTTCGTCATTGGTATTGATTTCGACGGTCTGGTCGAGATCGCCGACCGCCACCGCATCGGCAACCTGCGCGATCTTGTGCAGGCCCTTGTTGATGCCGAGAGCGATCCAGAACGCTGCAATCACCGCGCTGAGGAAGGCGGCGCCGGTCAGGCCGAAAATGAAGTTGCGGGTGTTGGCGTAGAGCACGTCGGTATCGTCGTCGGCCTTGGTCATCTCGGCCCTGTCGGCCGTAATCTGCGCATCCGTCGCCTTTTCCATGGTGTCGGCCAGATCACGACCGTCGCCAGTCGCGATGTGAACGGCTTCGGCGCCGTTGCCGGCGGTGGCAAGCGCACGGATCTTGTCGTCGAGCGCGAAGAAGCGTGTCGCCGTGTCATCGACGTCGGCCCAGCTCTTCTTGCCTTCCTCGGTCGCCACATGTTTCTGCAGCCAGTCGATCCCGTCGGCAAAGGCCTTGCGGTCGACATCGCTCGACTGGACATATTTGGCGACATCGGCAGCCGAGGTCGCGGTCGCCATATTCATTTCGGCGCGCACAATCCGAAGCTGCGTATTGCCGAGCTCCTGCGCCTTTTCAAGTCTTGCGGCAGGGCCGGTGACGATCTCGCCGATGGCATCGTTCAGAGTGCTGAGGCTCACCACGCCATAAGCCGCGCTGCCGACGAGCAGGGCGATGACGAAGCCGAACGCGAGCGCCAGCTTGAGCTTGATTGTGAAACGCATCTCAATATTCCTTTTGAGATAGTAGGCTCTTTAAAAAACGGACGGCATCCCTGCAAAGGGAGGTCATGGCTCGGGAAAGGTCGTTCGGCGGGTCTACCGATGCATTCACTTCCCCGCGGACGGTCGTCTTTCAACTCTCGGCGTCAACGCCTGCATGCGTTGGACGTAGGTTGATCCCGGAGCCGACGCCGGCTCCGGGTAGTCTTCTTGGGTTAGCGCTTATGCGCTTTCCCGGAATTCATCATCGCCGTCATCGGGACCGCCCATAGAGAGATCGAGGGCAAAGCCTTTCACGCGGGCCTGTTGTGCGTGCACCACCGGCTTTGCGGCCTTGGGCTGCCGTTGAGTGGCCGCCGGCGCACGATTTGCCTGCTTCGGCAGCTTGGCGACGACCGCACGGGTTGCCTTGTGACTTATGCTGTCGACCTTGAAGAAGGCGATCGAGGTCTGCAGCTCTTCCGCCTGGGCAGCGAGTTCTTCCGACGTGGCCGACATCTGCTCGGAAGCGCCGGCGTTCTGCTGCGTCACCTTGTCCAGCTGCTGGATCGCCTCGTTGATCTGGGCGGCACCGATATCCTGCTCGCGGCAGGCAGCGCTGATCTCGGAAACCAATTCCGCGGTCTTGCGGATATCGGGAACCAGACGACCGAGCATGTCGCCGGCTTCGGCAGCAGCTTTGACGGTATCGCCCGACATGGCGCTGATTTCGGCGGCGGCAGACTGGCTGCGTTCAGCGAGCTTGCGGACTTCCGAGGCAACGACCGCAAAACCCTTGCCGTGTTCACCGGCGCGGGCGGCTTCGACAGCGGCGTTCAGAGCAAGCAGATCGGTCTGGCGGGCGATCTCCTGGACGATACCGATCTTCTCGGCGATCGTGCGCATGGCGGTGACGGCGCGGCTCACCGCATCGCCGGAAATTTCCGCATCCTTGGCCGACTGGCGAGCGATCTTTTCGGTCTGGGCGGCGTTGTCGGCGTTCTGCTTGATGTTGGCAGCCATCTGCTCCATCGAAGCGGAGGCTTCCTCGGCCGACGCGGCCTGCTCGGTCGCACCCTGCGACACCTGCTCGGAGCTCGCGGAGAGTTCCTGGCTGCCGGCCGAGACGTTCTCCGAGGCGGAAATCGCGTCGGCGACCACGCCACGCAGGCGCTCGACCATCTGTTCAAGCGCAAGGCCGAGAACATCCTTGTCCGAAAGCGGCTTCGGCGTGACCATCAGATCGCCATTCGAGATCTGTGTGGCGATATCCGAGGTGACGCGCAGGTTGGCGACCATGCTCTCCATGGCCTGGCCGAGGACGTCCTTGTCGGACAGCGGCTTGACGTTGACCGAAAGGTCGCCCATGGCGATACGGTCGGCAACGGCCGCCGTGTCACGCAGGTTCGACGTCATGATATTGACGGTCTCGATCAGGTCCTTGATCTCGTCGTTGGTCTTGACCTCGACCTTGTGATTGAGATCGCCCAGCGCAACGGCCTTGGCGATATTGGCAACCTTGGTCAGGCCTCTGTTGATGCCGAGCGTGATCCAGAAGGCAGCGCCGATCGCGATGATCAGCGCGATGCCGGAGGCAGCTGCCAGGAACATCCTGGTATCGGCGAAAAGCTGATCGTTGGCGGCGTCGGTTGCGGCAAGGCCCTTCTTCTGCACATCGATGAGGCTGTTGACTGCATCGGTCATCTGATTGGTCAGATCACGCAGCTCGCCGACGGAAAGCGCCTGCGCGCCGGCCTGATCGCCCTTGGCGTCAAGCGCCTGCAAATCGGCTGAACGCTGGCGAAAAGTGGTGCCGAGGCTGACGAGCTTCTCCCAATAGGGCTTGCCTTCAGGCGACGCGATCGCAAGGCCGTCCTGGACGTTGGAAAACATCGTGTCGAGATAGCCGTCGGCTTCCTTATAGAAACCCTTCGTGTCGGCATCGACATTGCTCAGCAGCGCATTCTTCTGCGCGCGCACGGCGTTGACTTCGGCGATATTGGCGTTCAGCGCCAGTTGCAGACGCTTCACGGGGCCATTGATCATCGCCCCATTGGCGTCATTCAATTTGCCGAGGCTTGTGCTGCCAAAGACGGCGATGCCGATCAGAAGCAGCGTCATGACGCCGAAGGCCAATCCTAATTTTAGCTTGATGGAAAAACGCATACTCATAATCCCCAAGGACAAAAGACGGAAAACTGGTGATACGGACCGGCGTCCCGAAATTGCGGGGGCGTCGTGCCGACATGAGGGAGCAGCTAGAACGACAAGAGCGATCCATTCACTCTTCCCGCGGCCGGACATCCCGCGAACCACGACGCCAACGCATACACACGTTGGGGATATTGCTTGCGAAGCGGCGTCTCTTCGAACCGGACGCTTCACCTACTGACTGGAAGGACCCTCTCCAAAGACCAGCTTGCGCTCTTCAGGATCGTGCCTTGAAACCGGGGCCGTGACGGCCCCGGCGAACCTTGAGGAGCGAAGCGCTCAGGCGCTTTCGCGGAAGTCCGCATCGCCGGCGTCGGGGCCACCCATCGAGAGATCGAGGGCAAAGCCTTTGGCGCGAGCCTGCTGGGCGGCAACCGTGTTCGACGGATTGACGGCGGCAGCGACGGCGCGGCGGGCCGTAGGCGGTGCAACCGCGACCTTTCGGGCCGGTGTCTTCGTGGTCATCGTCATCTTTTTGACGACAGGCTTGTGACTTGCATTGTCGACCTTGAAGAAGGCGATCGAGGTCTGCAGTTCTTCCGCCTGGGCGGCGAGCTCTTCCGAAGTGGCCGACATCTCTTCCGAGGCACCGGCATTCTGCTGGGTTACCTTGTCGAGCTGCTGGATGGCTTCGTTGATCTGCGATGCGCCGATATCCTGTTCGCGGCAGGCGGCGCTGATTTCAGAAACCAGCTCTGCCGTCTTGCGGATATCGGGAACCAGGCGACCGAGCATTTCACCGGCGTCGGCGGCAGCCTTCACCGTGTCGCCCGACATGGCGCTGATCTCGGCTGCGGCAGACTGCGACCGTTCGGCAAGCTTGCGAACTTCCGAGGCAACGACTGCAAAGCCCTTGCCGTGTTCGCCGGCACGAGCGGCTTCGACGGCGGCGTTCAGAGCGAGAAGATCCGTCTGGCGGGCGATCTCCTGGACGATACCGATCTTCTCGGCGATCGTCCGCATGGCGCCGACGGCACGGTTGACGGCATCGCCGGATGCTTCCGCGTCCTTGGCCGACTGACGGGCGATCTTTTCGGTCTGGGCTGCGTTGTCGGCGTTCTGCTTGATGTTCGCGGCCATCTGCTCCATCGAAGCCGAGGCTTCTTCTGCGGATGCGGCCTGTTCGGTTGCACCCTGCGACACCTGCTCGGAGCTTGCCGAGAGCTCCTGGCTGCCCGAAGAGACGTTGTCCGCGGCACCGAGCGCATCGGCGACGACTCCACGCAAGCGTTCGATCATGACGTTGACGTTGCCCAGCAATTCGCCGATTTCGTCTCGATTGGTGATTTCAGCGGTCTTGGTGAGGTCGCCTTCGGCAACATCGCGAACCACGGTGTTGGCGCGGGCGAGACCCTTGCTGATCGTGCTGGCGATCCAGTAGGCGATGATCGCAGCCAGGATAAGAGAACCACCGGCGACACTCATCATCATCGTACGCACCTTGGCATATTGCACATCGGTGTCGTCATCGACGAACTTCATCTTCTGCTTCTCGGCAGCGAGCATCGTGCCGATATTCTGGTCGAGATCGCTGTTTGCGGCATGGGCGTCGCCGAGGGACAGATCCAGCGCCTTTTCCTTCTGGCCGGCCTTGATGAGATCGTTGATCTGGTCGTCGGCCTTGATAACCCGGTCGACGATGGCGTTGAGCTGCGTCAGACTGGTGTGATCGTCGGCAT
>JAGWJK010000196.1 GCA_028865845.1 Rhizobiaceae bacterium | reverse complement strand
AACGCGGGCAGCAAGGACGATGATCAGGATCGCGCCGTTGGCAGAGACCTGCCAATCAGGCGGGATTCGCATGAAGGTCAAAAGCGACGAGGCGGCAAGCGCGAGCGTCAGCGCCCCGAGCACCGCACCGATCGGCGAGACGCGGCCGCCCATGAATTCGCCGCCGCCGAGGATGACGCCGGCGATCGCCAGAAGCGTATAGCCGTTGCCGATGTTGGCGTCTCCCGAAGAGGTGATGCCGATCAGCGTCATGCCTGACAGCACCCCAAATAGCCCGGCAAGCGCAAACAGCGTGACCTTCGTGCGCAGGAGCGACCACCCGGCGCGGCTGAGCGCCGCCGGATTGCCGCCGGAGCCGCGCAGGATGACGCCATAGGACGTCCGCATCATGCCGTAGTGGACGACCGCGGCAATAACGATGGCGGCGACGATCGGAAAAGGAATAAACGGCGGCTTGAAGGAGGTAATCGCCTGCAGCCAATCCGGCGCCTTGCCGCCCGGCTTCGGCAGGACGAGGATCGCAAGCCCCTGCCAGACGAAGCTCATGCCGAGCGTAACGACGATCGAGGGCAGATTGCGCAGATAGATCAGCGCGCCAAGCAGTGCATAGATTCCGATCGATCCGAGCAGGATGACGATCCCGAGCAGCGGCGCGTCCCTCAGCCATGTCGCCGTAACGCAACCGACAAAGCCGACGAAGGTGCCTATCGATAGATCAAGCTCATTGCCCGCGATGACGAACATCTGCGCGATCGTTGCGAGCGCAATCGGGATCGCAAGGTTCAGCATCAGGCTGAAGCCGAAATACGAAATCGCACGCGGATTGAGCCAGGCAATCGCAATCAGGACCAACGCCAGCGACAAGGCCGGCAGCAGCGCCCGCAGAATGCGCGCGCGCCCCGCAGCACCCTTTGCCGACGTCTTGAACAGTGGCTGTGAACCGACGATCGTCATGTCAGCCGGCCTCCACGAAGGAGGACTGGATAATCTTCTCTTCCGTCAACTCGTCGCGACGCAAATCGGCGACGATATAGCCGCTCTTGAAGACGTAGACATGTTGGCAATTGTCCAGCTCCTCCGTTTCCGTCGTGTACCAGACGAAGGTCCTGCCTTTAGCCGCCTCCTGCCGGATCAGGTCGTAGACCTCGAGCTTGGTGCCGATATCGACGCCGCGCATCGGGTCGTCCATGAGAATGATATCCGCATCGGAACCCAAGGCGCGCGCAAACAGCGCTTTCTGCTGGTTGCCGCCGGACAGCGAGAGGATGTTGTTGTTCATATCGGGCGTACGGATGCCGATCCGCTTCTGCCAGGCAGAAGCCAGCTCCGCTTCCTTTCTGGCCGAGATCAGCAATCCGTTGCGCAGCCGCGACAGCGAGCGGATGCCGATATTCTCTGCGATCGACCATTGCGGAAAGACGCCATCCGATTGCCTGTCGCCGGCCACCAGTGCGACCGGCGCGGTAACATCTACGCCCGCCTTGCGATGGCTCGCGGCCTTGTAGATCGACAGCAGAAGATCGGTCTGGCCATGGCCTGCGAGACCCGCAAGGCCGATGATCTCGCCGGCATGCGCGACGAGCTCTGCGCCGTCACGCTGCCGCGAAGGCCGAGCCCGAACCCGCAGCGCGCCCACCTGGCGTTCGCCGGCATGAACCTCGGCCGCGGTCTTCTGGCGATGCTCGGCGCCGCCCATGGTGGCGACCAGCCGCTCGCGGTCGAAAGCCTTCGCGGCCTCCGCCGCAACAACTTTACCGTCGCGCATGATGACGATGCGGTCGGCATTATCAAGCACTTCGCCAAGGACATGCGAGATCAGGATGCAGCTGCCGCCGCCCGCGACAAACCGGCGGACGAAGGCGAGCAGCTGGCCCGCCGTATGCGCATCCAGCGATGAGGTCGGCTCGTCCAGAATGACGAGATTGAGCGGATCCTCGGTCACCGTAAAGGCACGCGCGACCTCCACCATCTGCCGCCGGCCGATGGAGAGATCGGAAACGATATCCGATGGATCGATCGCGTGGTCGGGAAAGATCTCGTCGAGCTTCTTTTCGATCAGGGTCGCCGCCCTGCGATGCCAGCCGAAACCGCGCAGCGATGGATGATTGATCCGGGTATTTTCCGCCACCGAGAGATTGGGGCAGAGCGACAGCTCCTGGAATACGCAGCGGATGCCGAGCTTCTTGCCGCGGCTGACCGAGTAGCTGTCCTCCGGATTACCTGCGATTACCATCTGGCCCCGGTCGAGCGGCAGCGTTCCGACGAGCATATGCATCAGGGTCGATTTCCCGGCCCCGTTGTGGCCAACAAGACCAACGCATTCGCCGCGCTCAACCGAGAAGTCGACTTTGTCGAGCGCGCGAACGGCGCCGAAATGCTTTTCGGCGTCGTTCAGCTTGATGAAGCTTTTGGGAGTGTCAGCCTGCACCGGCATATCCCAAGCCGTCACCATCAAAGGCAAAGATCGAAAACGCTGCCATCACTTGATGTTCGCCTTGATTGCCGCGATTGCGTCATCCTGCGAATATTCCTTGCTGGCGACGCCGCCGACCGGGATATCCGGAAGATGCTGTTCGAAATCGTCCTGGGTATAGGCGAGATAGGGAACGAGCAGGTCGTGCGGAATATCCTTGCGGCCATCAAGAACCTGCTGCGCAACCCAGAAGGCAAGTGTCGACACGCCCGGAGCGATCGATGCTGACCACGTCTTGTATCCGTCCTTCGCCTTCTGCTCCTTCCAGTATGCCAATTCGTCCTGGCGATTGCCCATGATGATCGTCGGACGCGGCTTGCCGCCGGCGGCAAAGGCCTGGGCAGCACCGTAGCCGTCGCCGCCCTGCGTGACGACGCCGACGATGTCAGGCAATGATGGCAATACCGTCGCGACCGCCTTCTGCGCCGTCGTCTGGTCCCAGTTGCCGGTCACGGAATTGACGATCTTGAACTGCGGATTGGCTTGCACGCCTTCCTGCAGACCCTTGTGAATGGCGTCATCGATTGAAGTGCCGGCAAGGCCGCGGATTTCGAGCAGGTTGCCGCCATCCGGATGAATCTTCTTCATCTGCTCGATTTCCTGCTTGCCCATGTCCTCGAAGTCGACGACGACACGGTAAGCGCAAGGTTCGTTGACGATGCCGTCGAAGGATACGACGACGATCCCGGCATCGCAGGCCTGTTTGATGGCGCCGTTCAGAGCGTCCGGCGAGGCGGCGTTGATGACGATGGCGTCATAGCCCTGCAGGATCAGGTTCTGGATCTGGGCTGCTTGCGTCGGCACTTCCTGGTCCGCCGTAGTGAAGACATCGGCAGCGCCGACGACCTTGTCTGCCACGGCTTTCTTGGTGACGATGTCGTAGCTCTTCAACATCGCCTGGCGCCAGGAGTTGCCGGCGTAGTTGTTGGAAAACGCGATTTTCTTGCCGCTGGTATCGGCAAGAGCCGTACCGGAAGCGAGCGTCGCAGCAAGGACGCCAAGCAGGAATATTTTATGCATTTCGATCCTCCCTAAAGTTGTTGACTTCTTCTTGCCCTCTTCGACCACCGGCTCCTCTTCCGATGTTTTCGCCGTCAGCGATACCGAAGACACCCTCGTTGCCGATCCGTCGGCAACGCCCTTACGCCGGCTTGCCGGCTCAGAACAATCTCAGACCAGGCACTCGCAGCCTCAGCCTGTGCAGCGAACTCGATGCGGTAATATAAAGGCTCTTCAGGTCTTCGTCACCGAATGCAAAATTTGCACAGGGTTCCGGCGTGCTGATGACACCGAGCACATTGCCCGACGGATCGAAGACATGAATGCCGCCAGGGCCGCAGCAATAGAGATTTCCGCGGCTGTCGATCTTCATTCCGTCGGGCGCTCCCGGCTCCTCGCCTTTGGTTTCCGCCCACACCGCGCCGCCGGTCAACTCGCCCTGAGGCGTGACGCTGAAAACGCGGATGTGCTGCCGTTCCGTATCGTTGACGAAAAGTCGGGACTCGTCGAGCGAAAAGCACAATCCGTTCGGCTGACCGAAATCCGAGGCAAGCAGCGTCAGGTGCGACCCATCAGGATCGACCCGATAGATACCCCGGAAGGAAAGCTCCGGTTCGCGCGGCACGCCGTAATATTCCATCCGGCCAAAGATCGGGTCGGTGAAATAGATCGCCCCGCCGGTCGCCACCACGATATCGTTGGGGCTGTTCAGCTCCTTGCCTTGATAATGGGTGGCGAGCACCGTCGTCGAACCATCGTGTTCAAGCCGTGTCACCCTGCTCGTTGCGTGCTCGCACGTCAGCAAGCGGCCCTCGCGATCGAGCGTATTGCCGTTCGCCTTGTTGCTCGGGCGGCGAAAATCCTCGATCACGCCGGACGCCGTGCGGATGTACATGCGGTTTTCCGGTATGTCGCTGAAAACGAGCCACTTCTCATAGGGATGCCAGACCGGCCCTTCGGTAAAGCCAAGGCCGCTCGCCAGCGTCTCAAGCGCTGTATCGCCCACCACGTCGGTGAAGCCGGGATTGCGGGAACCGTTCGGCATGATCAGCTCGCAGGCTTCTCGGTCGTCTTGCCGCCGACATACCAGTCGGATGGCGCAACATCCTCGAACACCACCCAGATGGCTTCCTTCGGGAGTTCGGCAACTTCGCTGACGGCCTCGGTCACGCGGCGCGCAATCTCGTTCTTGCGCTGCTGAGAATGGCCCTTGAGAATCTGAATATTGACAAACGGCATACAACACTCCTCCCCTCATGCTTTATTTTTTGTTAGCGCAAGCTTAGTCGCAGTTCGCCCGCACGCGATACGTATCAAAACGCAGTAGCGACTGTGTATTTGCACAGTCGCGACCAGATCTCCTCAACGCTTGCCGCCCGCCGTGTCGTTCTCATCAAGCCATGCTTCCAGACTCTGCTGCTCCCGCCGCAGCGCGTCGACATTGATGAGGCCCCGAGCCAGGGCAAGGTAGATCGCCTTGTTCGCGAATTGAAAACGGGTGTCGTGTTGTCAGCGGGCTCGTCGAGCGTGGCGACGCCGAGCTTTTCGTAGAGATGCCGGATGCGAGCCTGGGCACCCCTGGTCGAAAGCCCCCTGCGCGCGGCGATCGTCTTGTCCGTTAGCCCGAGGGCAAGGTCGATCAGGCTTTCATATTCGCTGTCGGTGATGCCTTCGAGCCTGTTCTGGACGCGATGCTGGATACCGCGCACCTCGCGGTCGATGATGCAGTGGCCTTCGGAGAACACGCCGCGCAATGCGAGCCGCATCCCCTCTTCCGAGGCCGACTTGAGGACATAGCCGTAAACCGTCCCTGGCGGGACGATGCGCGCGACACCCCGCACATAGGATTCGTCGGCGAAGTTCGACCAGAACAGGATGTTGGTATCGGCCCGGCCTGCCCAGATCGAACGCGCAACCTCGATGCCTGTCGCCTTCGGCAGCTGCAGGTCGAGAACCACACAGGGCGGCTTCCGCTTCCGGGCAATTTCGATTGCCATATCGCCGCTATGGGCTTCGATGACCTCGACATTATCGGGCCACAGCTGTTCAATCGTGGTCCGCGCAAAGCTGCGGTGGAGGCCATCGTCTTCTGCGATCAGAACCAGCATCTACAGGCTCCCCAGGGCTTCAAAGCCAAGTTCGTTCGCCACAAAAGTCGCTTGGCCGCAATCACGGGCGATTTCGATCGCAACCCGTGTCCCGCCCTTGCGGCTGCTGCGGCCGATCGTCAGGTTCGCCCCGATCAACGCCGCGCGGGTATACATATGTCCGATGCCGCCGATGACCTCGTGCGATAGATCTCCACACCCGATGCCGTCGTCGCTGATCACGATCCGGAGAACCGACGGCGTGGCGTCGATCCGCACGGTAATGCAGCGCGGCGAGCCATGACGGACGGAGTTGTTGATTGCCTCCTGGGCTATCCGGTAAAGCGCGGTCAATATGCGCTCAGGCAGCTCGTCAGCCGCGCCATCGCTGGCGTCGTGAATTCGAACGGCGATCGTCGGCGTTGCGCGGCTGACGCTTCGCGTCAAATGCGCTTCGATCGCATCGCGAAGACCGAACAGTTCCAGCACGCTGGGACGCATGTCGTCGACGATGTGGCGAAGCTCCGTCAGACAATTCACCACTTCGCGTTCCAGATCGGCCAATTGTGCGGCACCTGCGAGACCCTGCCGATGCAGGGCGGAGACCTGGCGGACGACGCGGGAGAGGTCCGCAAGCGTCTGGTCATGAAGATCCATGCCGATCCGCCGTCGCTCGCGTTCCATGCCTTCGGTCAGCCGCGCGGCGCCCACGCGCAGAAGCTCGGCCCGATTGCGCGCATCGCTTTCCGCCAGCATGGCGCGCCGTGCTTCCTCGGCCTGGATGAGCGCGAAGATATAAGGAGCGATGAACTCCGCGCAGTGCAGTGCAAGGTCGAGATCCGCCTGCGTGTAGGAACCCGGCTTGTGGCGGCTGATATTGAGCGCACCGATGATGGTGCCCCGCGCCCTCAGCGGCACGACGATCCGGCTGCGCAGATTGGCCGCGAAAATCGGGCCGTCCAGCGCACCCGGAAAATGAAAGCGCGGATCGTCCAGTGCATCCCGAGCGATGATATGCGGGAGGTCACCACGCAACACGTCGCGGATCGGGCTGATATCGACGGGAAGCGGGTGCTGCGCGAGCGTGCTCCAGCTCGTGAGGCGTCCGGTCTCGTAGCAGACATGGGTGCGGCCTTCGTCGAGCACCACCGCGATATCCATGTGATCATGCGGCAGCAGCGTCTCCACTTCCACCGCGATCGCGCGGAATGCAGTGGCGGGGTCGATATGCCCGGCAAAAGCGCGCGATATCGACAACAGCCGATCCATCAATTGCACGGCGGTATACGTCATGGGTCGAAGTCCTCCCTCTTCTTCCATTCCACCGAAATACCTTCCGGCGATCGCCCGCTCAACCTTCCCATCGAACAGCGGCGCGCCGGTGCGGCATGAATGATGACGCTGACCTAAAGACGCGCCAATGGCAACCGTCGCTTGGACAATGGAATCGAATTGTTTCCGAGCAGCTTAAATTGTACCGGCTTGGATCGACGGGAGGGAACAAGCCTAAGACGGCACTCTGAATTCGGGGCGGGACGACGCGGACAAAGGGCTCCCGGTCGGAACCTTGCATGAAGGTCTATGCGATCGCGCAACGCAAAACCGCCGGATTTCTCCGGCGGTCCGATCTGTTGGGCTTGGTGCTGATATCTCGGCTCAAGCGGCGCGGCGGTTGTGCATGGCAGGCCGGCCGTCGTTGACGCGGAAGCCCCTGATAAGGCCGAGCAGGTCCTCGGTGTCGG
>JAGWJK010000195.1 GCA_028865845.1 Rhizobiaceae bacterium | reverse complement strand
GTTCTGATTTTCCGCGACGGCAAACAACAGACCGTCAAGGTGACGCTCGGCCGCCTGGAAGACAGTAACAAGACGGCTGCCGCAACCGACGACAAGAACAAGGGCGACGACAAGAGCGGCGGCGATAAGGACAAATCTCCGCAGTTGGCGCCTGACGACAACGATAATGGCAACGGCGACGGTGACGGCGTCATCAATCCAGATGGAAACGATGGCGACGACGACAGCATGGACAACCAGGATCAGGGCGACGACCAGCAGCAACAGGCGCCGCAGGCACAGGCAAGCCAGGACGTGCTCGGCATGAAGCTCGCCACGTTGACGGCGGAAAGCCGCAAGACTTTCGGCATCGCCGACAGCGTCGACGGCGTCGTCATCACCGCCGTTACGGCTGGCTCGGCTGCGGCGGACAAGGGTTTGAAGCCCGGCGAAGTCGTTGTCGAGGTTGCGCAGGAGTTCGTGCAGACGCCGACCGCAGCGGCCGAGAAGGTCGCCTCGCTGAAGCGCGAGGGCCGCCGCAACGCGCAGATGATGATCGCATCGCCCAATGGCGATCTGCGCTTCATCGCCGTGCCCTTGGAGTAGTTTATCCTGCGCTCAGGCGTGACTTTGCCGCCATTCCGCGGCGGTCAGGCGGTAGACGATGTGGCGCTTCAGTTGCGGGTGGGTTGCCGGAATATCCGGATGATCGAAATCGCTGGCGGGATCAGGGCGCATACCGATCCTTCGCATGACAGCTGCGGCCCGATGGTTGTCGTGCACGGTCAAGGAGACGATTTCATCGAGGCGCAATGTTTCGAAGGCGTGGCGGAGCAGTGCGATGCCCGCTTCGCTGGCATAGCCTTGCCGCCAATGCCGCGCCGATAGTCGCCAGCCGATTTCGACGGCATCTTTTGACAGAAGCGGTTCGAGTGCCGGTTTCGAAAGCCCGCAAAAACCGATCGGCTCGCCGCTCTCCTTCAATTCCAGCACAAGGAAATCCAGGCCGGGTTCTGGGACTGCCGCGCGAATGAGATCGAAGACCTTGTTCGCGGTTGCCCGATCGCGTCGAAACGGAAAAAACTGCAGCACGACCGGGTCGCTGCTGAGTTCATAGAAGAGATCGCGATCGCTTTCCCGGCAGGGACGCAGAATAAGGCGAGGCGTCTCGATGACGGTCATCGCCGGGCGCGCCACTCGGGCGCTGTCAGGCGATAGAGGACATGGCGCTGCAAATGCGGATGGCTGTCGGGAACGCGCGGATGATCGAAATCGCCGCCGTCGACCCGATGCATGCCGGTACGCTCCATCACGGATGTCGATTTGATATTGTCGTGCACCGCGAAGGAGACGATCTCCGGGAGATTGAGGGTTTCGAAGCCGCGGGCAAGGAGCGCGCGGGCTGATTCGCTGGCGTAGCCTTTGCCCCAGAAGCGAGCGGCCAGGCGCCAACCGATTTCGACGGTACCCACTGCAACGAACGGCTCCAGGTAGTCGATCTGTGCCAGCCCGCAATAACCGAGGGTCTCACCGGTCGCCTTCAGCTCCAGCGCATAGAAGCCGAAATCCGTCTCGGCGATCATCGCATGGACCCGGTCGAAGAAGGCATCGGACTCGGCGCGGTTGCGACGAAAGGGATAGAACTCCATCACCCGGTCATCGGAATTGATCTCGAAGACGAGATCGCGGTCGCCTTCGCGCCAGTTACGGATGATGAGACGTTCGGTTTCGGCAATGATCATGGCAGCAAATCCGATTTGTTTTAAACGAAATGGGCCTTCGTCGCCGCGATGTCGGTTTTCTCAGGCCTTGATGAAATCTGTTTTGCGATAGCCCTGAATGTAGAGAAGGGCCGTCAGGTCGCCATGGTCGATGCGCATCCTCGCCTCGGCAGCGACCGCCGGCTTGGCGTGCAGGGCAACGCCGGAGCCTGCGAGCTGGAGCATGCCGAGATCATTGGCGCCGTCGCCGACGGCAATCGCTTCGTCCGTGGAAATGCCGAGCTTTGCCGCGATCTCATTGAGGGCGTCCACCTTGGCCTGCTTGCCGAGAATGGGTTCGGCGACGAAACCGGTCAGCACGCCGTTCTCTTCTATGAGAATGTTGGCGCGGTTCTCATCGAAGCCGAGCGTTGCCCCGATGCGGCTGGTGAAGACGGTGAAACCGCCCGAGACCAGCGCTGTGTAATAGCCCTTAGCCTGCATGGTGGCGATCAATTCAGGACCGCCCGGCGTCAGGGTGATGCGCTTGGCGATGACATCATCGACGACCGAGAGCGGCAGGCCCTTCAGCAGCGCCACGCGCTCGCGCAAGGCCGGCTCGAAAGCGATTTCGCCGTTCATGGCGCGGGCGGTGATATCGGCGACCCTGTCCTTCAATCCGACTTCGGCTGCCAGTTCGTCGATGCATTCCTGGCCGATCATGGTGGAATCCATATCGGCGATCAGCAGTTTTTTACGGCGCGTGTCCGCGTCCTGGATGACGAGATCAATCGGGGCGCTGCCGATGACCGCGAGGATATTGGCTTCCGCCGCCTGGTGGTCGCTGCCGTCGCGCAGCACGATATCGCAGGCGATTCCGTCCGCCAGCCAATAGAGTCCCGAGGCTTTTACCGCCTCCGCCGCCTGTTCTGCGATCGCGGGAACAAGAACGGGGTTTGACGGATTGGCAATAAGCGTGGCAACGAAGGCCATGATCGGAAACCCCATGAGCGATATCGACGCGATCCTGATAACCGGCCCGACCGCCAGCGGCAAGTCCGCGCTTGCGGTGGAATTGGCGCGCGTGCACGACGGCGTCGTCATCAATGCCGACAGCATGCAGGTCTACGACACCCTGCGGGTTCTGACCGCCCGCCCGTCAGAGGCCGATATGAAGGGCATTCCGCACCATCTTTACGGTCATGTGCCGGCCAGCCAGGCTTATTCGACCGGTGTCTGGCTGCGCGAGGCCAAGGATCTGATAGCGCAATTGCGCAGCGAAGGGCGAACGCCTGTTTTTGTCGGAGGCACCGGGCTCTATTTCAAGGCATTGACCGGCGGTCTTTCCGACATGCCGGAGATTCCCGCCGATATTCGCAGTCGCTTGCGGGAGCAGTTGCTGAGCGAAGGTGCCGAGGCATTGCATCGGCAGCTTGGTGATCGCGATCCGGCAATGGCTGACACGCTCAATCCACAGGATGGCCAGCGCATCGTCCGGGCGTTGGAAATGATCGAGGCGACCGGACAATCCATCGCCGCTTTTCAGGGAAAGACCGGACCTGTCATCGTCGATCCTGATCGAGCGCGAAAGATCGTCGTGCTGCCGGATCGAGCCGTGCTGCATCAACGCATCAACGGCCGTTTCGAAAAGATGCTGGCCATGGGCGCCGAAGACGAGGTGCGGGATTTGCTGGCATTGAACCTACCGCAGGAGATGCCTGTCATGAAGGCGATCGGCGTGTCGCAGATCGCGGCGATGCTGAAGGGCGAAATCACACGCAATGAAGTCCTGGAACTAGGCTCGGCCGCGACGCGCCAATATGCCAAGCGCCAGATGACCTGGTTTCGCAATCAGATGGACGAGAGCTGGGAGCGCGTCAGTCCCTAGCCGGTCTTCTCATCCACGCGATCATCGGCTCATCGAGACTATCGCTGCACAGCGAGCTAGTTGAATTCGCACGGCGCAAGCCGCGTCGATCAGTCCTTGTTGTAAAGGCTGCTCAACGGTTTCTTCAAAATGCTTTCGCGCAGGGAGACACCGGGCTCGCGCCGCAGTGTCGACACCGGGGCCGGGTCTCGGGCAGGTGCCGGCTGGCTGGGGTCAGGGTCGGCAGTGCGGAATTCGCGGCGCAACTCCGCAAGCCGGCTGTCGAATGGTGTCTGTGGTGCTGCCCCAAAGGCGGAGGGGCTTGGTTGCGCTTCGGCGCGGGGCAACATGTCCGGCCGATAAGGCTCGATCGCCGGCGCGGCCGGATACTGTTGTGATCGCGGCTCGGCGGGCAGGGAGACGGGTTGCTCGACATAACCGGCATTGGTGTCGATGTCGTCGAGCGGATCATTGGCGGCGCTGTAGCTTTGCCGGAAGGAGGAAATGTCGGGGCTGGTGATGGCGCGCATACGGCTGATGATGGTGCGGAGATCGACAGTATCGGGAGAGTCGTCACTTGCCTTCGAGACGCTGCCATTGGCCTTCGGCAGAAGATGTTCCTCGACACGGGAAAAGCGCATACGCATCGGCACCGCGATCGCCTCACCGAAGGCGATGGCTTCTCCATTGCCGATGGAGGACAGGAAACTCGTCGTCGAAATCGACGAATTCGGAATGGCCGAGCGGATGATGTCCTGGTCGCGGTCGTTGGCGAGGCGCATGGCGAACACCGTCGAGCACTGCGAAAGAATTGTCTGGTCGAGCTCACCGGGGCGCTGAGTGATGATACCGAGCGACACGCCGTATTTGCGGCCTTCCTTTGCGATGCGGGCGATTGCCTGGCGGGTCGGAAGGAAGCCCAACGTCGGGTCGGCGGGAATATAACGATGCGCTTCCTCGCAGACGACGAGCATGTGGATGGCGCCTTCGCTCCAGAGCGCCAGTTCGAATGCCATGCGGCAGAGGACTGAAGCGACGGAATTGACCACTTCCGAGGGAATGCCGGCAAGCTGGAACGTGCAGATCGGCCGGTCGTCGCCCGGAATCCGGAAGATCTGCGCGATCGTCTCCATGATCGTGTCGCTGATCGTATTGTTGGAGAACATGAAATGGTAGCGCGGATCGTTGATCGCCGAGAGGATGCGCATCTTTAGCGAGCGCAGATGCGGCTTTTCCTGCCGGCCTTCGAGCCGGCCGATGCGCTCGTCGATCGAGGCAAGCAGATCGGCCATGCGGTAGGGCACCGGCGTATCCGCCGTGACCGAGCTTTTTTCCGTCTGGCGACGCATCAGCGGCGAATCGCTGCCGCGAAAGGCGCGCTTGGCTTCGGGGATGATGTCGCGCAGCATGTCCAGTTCTTCGGCGACGGGCGGACGCCCGCGGAAGACCACCTCGGCAAATTCGTCGAGCCGCATCAGCCAGAAGGGCAGGTCGAGCGTGTCGGTATCGATGACGACCGAATGCTTGGGGAAGGCGGCGGCGAACTCGTTATGAGGATCGAGGATGAGCACGCGTAGCTTCGGATCGGAGACGATCGCCTTGTGCAAGAGCAGCGATACCGCCGTCGATTTGCCGACGCCAGTTGAGCCGACCACGGCGAAATGCTTTGCCAGCATCGATGGAATATGGATGGCGGCATCGATGCTTTCATCCTGGGTCAGCTTGCCGATGACGCAGCTGCTGTCCTTGCCGGCATCGAAGATACGCATGAGGTCGGCGGCGCGGATACGGTGGGCGATCGCGCCGAGATAGGGATAGGCGGAAATACCGCTCGAAAACTCCTCGCGGCCGGTTGGACCGACGCGAACTTCGCCCAGCAGCTCCACCTCGATGCGGAAGAGATTGTCCTGGCCTTCGCCCCAACCGTTGTTGCCGGTGTTCATCGAATAGACGAGGGCCGCGACGCGGTTGACGCCGACGGTAATCGAGATCAGCCTGCCGACCGACCAGAGTTCGGTCAGGTCGGTGCCGCCGTCCTCGGCGATGGCGGCGATGGTTGCCCTGGAACCATTGCACGCGACGACACGGCCGAGGAAACGATTTCCCGGCTTCAGATTGTCGCGGCGATCAAGCTCCCCAGCCTTGCCGGACGTCTGCAAGTCGTTATTAAGCAAACGGTTACTCCCAGCGTTAAGGTCCGGAGCATAGGGAGGCCGGCTTAACAAAATGCATCCGATTTTCCATTCATTTTTAGGGGATCGCGAAAGACCGGGATTTTTTATTGCGGAATACGTTGACGCTTGGAAATTTTCTGTCTATCAATTCCGCCCATGAAAAACTCGCAGGCTCTTATTGTGGTGGGAAAGCGCATGGGCAGGATGGTGTAACCATCCGGCGACAGCCACCCATGCGCTAGATGACAGGCTCCCCAAGGAGCCTTTTTTTATGCCCGAATTCGAGTTTTCAACTTTCCAATCCCTCAGCAGATAGTGGAACAAAGGCATGACCGGCACAGACAACCAGGCGAACGGCAATCGGATGACAGGCGCGGAGATCGTGCTGCGGGCGCTCAAGGACAATGGCGTCGAACATATTTTCGGCTATCCGGGCGGCGCTGTCCTCCCGATATATGACGAAATTTTCCAGCAGGACGATATCCAGCACATCCTCGTTCGCCATGAGCAGGGCGCCGGGCACGCAGCGGAAGGCTATGCGCGGTCGACCGGCAAGGTCGGCGTCATGCTGGTGACTTCGGGGCCGGGCGCGACCAATGCGGTTACGCCGCTCCAGGACGCGCTGATGGATTCGATCCCGCTCGTTTGTCTGACCGGGCAGGTGCCGACGTCGCTGATCGGCTCGGATGCCTTCCAGGAATGCGACACTGTCGGCATTACCCGGCCTTGCACCAAGCACAACTGGCTGGTCAAGGATGTCAACGATCTGGCCGCCATCATTCATGAAGCCTTCCGCATCGCCCAGTCGGGTCGCCCGGGTCCTGTCGTCGTCGACATTCCGAAGGACGTTCAGTTTGCGACCGGCACCTACACGCCACCGGAAGCCCATGATGTTCAGAAGAGCTACCAGCCGAAGGTTCAGGGCGATATCAACAAGATCGCTGCCGCCGTCGAGTTGATGGCCAATGCGCGCCAGCCGATCATCTATTCCGGCGGTGGCGTCGTCAATTCCGGTCCGGAAGCCTCGAAACTGTTGCGCGAACTGGTCGAGTTGACCGGCTTCCCGATCACCTCCACGCTGATGGGTCTCGGCGCCTATCCGGCATCGGGCAAGAATTGGATGGGCATGCTGGGCATGCACGGCTCCTACGAAGCCAACATGGCGATGCATGATTGCGATGTCATGATCTGCATCGGCGCGCGTTTTGATGACCGCATCACCGGCCGCCTGAACGCCTTCTCTCCGCGCTCGAAAAAGATCCACATCGACATCGATCCGTCGTCGATCAACAAGAATGTCCATGTCGATATCGGCATCCTCGGCGATGTCGGCAATGTGCTGGAAGATATGGTCCGCCTGTGGCGGGCCTTGCCGCAGAAGCCTGCTGCCGAGCGCCTCGGCGATTGGTGGGCGGACATTGCCCGTTGGCGCGCGCGCAATTCCTTCGCTTATAAGCCGCATGACGATGTCATAATGCCGCAATACGCGATCCAGCGTCTCTACGAACTGACGAAGCACCGCGATACCTACATCACCACCGAAGTCGGCCAGCATCAGATGTGGGCGGCGCAGTTCTACGGTTTCGAGCA
>JAGWJK010000194.1 GCA_028865845.1 Rhizobiaceae bacterium | reverse complement strand
ACAACTAACGTCGGATGCTCGCCGGAGAAATAGCCCGGGAGCTGTGCGGCGATCTGCGGGAAATCGGCTTCCACCAGCTCGGAACCCTCCGACAGCACGACGGCGCGGAACACCGCGTTTTCAAGCTGGCGAATGTTGCCCGGCCAATCATAGGCTGTGAGCAATGCGAGCGCGCCATGGCTGATCGAGAGCGAATGGCCAAGCTTTTGCTCGAGGGCAAATCGGTCGGCGAAGGCCCGCGCAAGATACGGAATGTCTTCCTTGCGTCGGCGCAGGGCTGGCATCGTGATCGGGAAAACGTTCAGGCGATAGTACAGATCCTCGCGGAATCGCCCTGCCTTCACTTCTTCGATCAGGTCCTTGTTGGTCGCCGAGATCAGGCGGACATTGACCTTTTGCGCGACACGCGCTCCGACAGTCTCGATTTCGCCCTGCTGTACGGCGCGCAGGAGCTTCACCTGCACGTCCAGCGGCAGATCGCCCACTTCGTCGAGGAACAGCGTGCCGCCATCGGCTTCCATGAACTTGCCGACATGACGCTCGGCAGCGCCGGTGAAGGCACCCTTCTCATGGCCAAACAGAATGCTTTCCACCAGATTGTGCGGAATGGCCCCACAGTTGACTGTGACGAACGGCTTGCCGGACCGGTCACTGCCGGCCTGGATCGCCCGTGCGACGAGTTCCTTGCCGACGCCGGATTCGCCTTCGAGCACCACCGGGATGTTCGATTGGGCGGCACGCTGGGCAAGATCGAGCACCCGCATCATTGCCGGGCTAGCCGAGACAATGTCGTCGAAACCGATCGCGCTTGAGCGCGATCTGCGCCCGGCGCGAGCCTTGGCCTCCCGCTGGTCCAGCTTCAACGCATTGGCGATGGACGCCGATATGCGCTCCGGAGAGACCGGCTTGACGACGAAATCGAAGGCGCCGGCCCGCATGGCCTGTACCACCGTTTCGATGCCGCCTTGTCCCGTCTGTACGATCACGGGCACTTCCGTACCCATTTCGGCAAGCGCGCCCAGGAACTCGATGCCGTTCATTTCCGGCATCATCAGATCGAGCACGATCACGTTGATCTGACCGCTGTTGCGCTTCAGAATCTCCAGGCCGAGACGGCCATTTTCCGCCATGTGCGTCACGTGTCCGTGCCGTTCGATGGCATTTTTTAGCAGACGACGTTGGATCGGGTCATCCTCAACAACGAGAATCTGCGCGCCCCCCTTGGCGCTGGTCGCTATGGTCATCGGTGCCTCACTTCATGCGAAACCTGACACGGACATTCGCAGAAAGGCTTGAACATGAAGTTTTGCGAAATCATCGCATTTTAATCATTGCGACGAATATGACATTGCACCCGGGCTCGATGGTTTGTCGGGACAAAATCCGCCTTGCTCCGGCCTTTCCAGCCGAATAGACACGAAGAAACCGGACTGTTCCGACACGAAAAGCAGAGGAAATACCACCATGCGCCTCACCTCGCTCCGTTCCGCCCTTAACTTTTCCGCCGGCCCCGCCGCAGGCGCAGCCGACGCGGCACTCGGCGACCTCCCTAGCTGGAAGCTCAGCGATCTCTATCCCTCTGCCACGTCGACGGCCTTCGTGACCGACATTGAGAAGGCCGGCAAGATGGCCGTCACCTTCGAGGAGAAATGGAAGGGCAAACTTGCCGAGGCCGCGACCAAGACCGGTGGCGCAGGCATCGGCGCGGCGCTCAAGGAATTCGAGGCACTGGACGACCTGCTCGGCCGCCTCGGCTCCTTCGCCGGCCTCACCTATTTTTCCAACACCACCGACCCGGCTAACGGCAAGCTCTACGGCGACGTGCAGTCGCGGCTGACCGAATATGCCTCCCATCTGCTGTTCTTCTCGCTCGAACTGAACCGCGTCGATGATGCTGCGATGGATGCCTGCATGGCAAACGATCCGGTCGCGGGGCATTATCGTCCCTGGCTTGTCGACCTGCGCAAGGACAAGCCCTATCAGCTCGACGACAAGCTGGAGCAGCTGTTCCTCGAAAAATCGATGACCAGCGCCGCCGCCTTCAACCGCCTGTTCGACGAGACCATGGCGGAGCTGCGCTTCGAGATCGACGGTGAAAAGCTGCCGCTCGAAGTCACGCTCAATCTGCTCCAGGAAAAGGATCCCGCGCTGCGCCAAAAGGCGGCAATGGCACTTGCCGCGACCTTCAAGGCGAACCTGCGCATCTTCACGCTGATCACCAACACGCTTGCCAAGGACAAGGACATCGCCGACCGCTGGCGCGGTTTCGAGGATATCGCCGACAGCCGACATCTGGCGAACCGCGTCGAGCGCGAAGTTGTCGATGCGCTGGCCGCTGCCGTGCGCGACGCCTATCCCCGCCTTTCGCACCGCTATTATAAGATGAAGGCGAAGTGGCTCGGCATGGAGCAGATGAATTTCTGGGACCGCAACGCGCCGCTGCCGGAAACCTCCAATGCGCTGATCCCCTGGAGCGAGGCCAAGGAGACAGTACTCTCCGCTTACGGCAATTTCGCTCCGGAAATGGCAGATATCGCCAAGCGCTTCTTTGACGAAGAGTGGATCGATGCGCCGGTTCGCCCTGGCAAGGCGCCGGGCGCCTTCGCGCATCCGACCGTGCCGTCGGCCCATCCCTATGTGCTCGTCAACTATCTGGGCAAGCCGCGCGACGTCATGACGCTTGCGCATGAACTCGGCCACGGCGTGCATCAGGTGCTTGCCGGGGGTCAGGGCGCCCTGATGTGCCAGACGCCGCTGACGCTTGCCGAGACCGCATCGGTCTTCGGCGAAATGCTGACCTTCCGCGCGCTTCTCGACAAGACCACCGACAAGCGCGAGCGCAAGGCGATGCTCGCCCAGAAGGTCGAGGACATGATCAACACGGTCGTGCGCCAGATCGCCTTTTATGAATTCGAGCGCAAGGTGCACACCGCCCGCAAGGCCGGCGAACTGACAGCGGATGACATCGGCGAACTCTGGCTTTCGGTCCAGTCGGAGAGCCTGGGACCTGCAATCAAGATTTCCGAAGGCTATGAGACCTACTGGACTTATATCCCACACTTCATCCATTCGCCGTTCTACGTCTACGCCTATGCCTTCGGCGACTGCCTGGTGAATTCGCTCTATGCCGTCTACCAGAATGCCGAGCAGGGCTTCCAGGCGAAGTATTTCGAGCTGCTGAAGGCCGGCGGCACCAAGCATCATTCCGAACTCCTGAAGCCTTTCGGCCTCGACGCATCCGATCCGTCGTTCTGGAGCAAGGGACTGTCGATGATCGAAGGGCTTATCGACGAACTTGAGGCGCTTGATAAGGACTGATTGGCATCTGCTCGAAGAAGAGTGGACGCTTATCTGCCGTCATTGAGTGATGGCCCCTCACCCCGCCTGCGGGGAGAGGGCTGGGGTGAGGGGCTAAACACGAAGTTTCGACAAACGCGATCGCGCACAGGACCGGGCGTAACCAGAAGCAATATCGAACACAGGCATGGCCGAAACGCAGCCATACGTCCTCTTTAGGGACGACAGCACGCAACAGGTGATGCTGTTTGCCGAACCGGCCGACATCATCACTGCTCACACGCGCGCCGAATTCTTCGATGCTCTCGTCCGCATGGAACAGGCAAGGACCGAAGGGAAGTGGCTTGCGGGCTATATGGCCTATGAGGCCGGTCATCTTTTCGAGAAAAAGCTTGCGGCCTTCGCCATCGAAAACCGAGAAACGCCCCTTCTCTGTTTCGGCGTCTTCGATGCCCCGGCACGCGAAGACCACCCGCTTGCCCGACCGCTGCAGCGCACCGAAAACGAGGACTTCCTGACCGCACCCAAGGCGGCCTGGGACTTCCCTATATATAAAGAGAGATTCGACCGGCTGCATCGTCATATCCGCCATGGCGATTGCTACCAGGCGAACCTCACCATGCCGATATCGGCGCGCTGGAATGGGGATGCGAGGGCGGCGTTCTGGTCGCTGATCGAACGTCAGCCGGTGAAATACGGGGCATTGGTCGCGCTAGGCGACCCGATCATCCTGTCGCGATCGCCCGAACTCTTCTTCCGCACGGACCGGGACGGCTGGATCGAGACCCATCCCATGAAGGGGACGGCAAAGCGCGGCGCCGACCCGATCGAGGATGCGGCAATCATCCGGGGAATGCTGGCGGACGAAAAGACCCAGGCCGAAAACCGCATGATCGTCGACCTCCTGCGCAACGACATCTCGCGCATCACGGAAGTCGGGACGCTCGAGGTGCCGAAACTCTTCGATATCGAGACCTACCCGACCGTGCACCAGATGGTGAGCCACGTGCAGGCAAAGCTTAACCCCGATCTCACCATCACAGATATCTTCGCAGCCCTTTTCCCCTGCGGCTCGATCACCGGCGCACCGAAAATGCGGGCGATGGAAATCCTGCACGATCTGGAAAGCGGCCCACGCGACGCTTATTGCGGCGCGATCGGCATGATCTCACCCGATGGCGCCATGCGCTTTTCGGTCGCGATCCGCACCATCACGCTGTTTAACGACGGTCGTGCGGTCTTCAATGTTGGTGGCGGCATCGTTTTCGATTCGACGGCGGAAGCGGAATATGAAGAATGCCTGTTGAAGGCACGTTTCGCCGTGGGGGATCGATGGATCGAGCGCTAGAGGACTTTTCGCTGATCGAAACATTGCGCTTCGAGCCCGGCACCGGCTTCGTCCGCCTGCGTCTGCACCTCGCCCGCCTGCAGCGCTCCGCCCGCCGGCTCGGCTTTCCGGCGCCGAAGGACGCGCTGCCGAAACTCGACGCGGCGACGGCCGGCGCGACCACACCGCTCCGCGTCCGGCTGACTTTCGATCACGCCGGCCGCAGCGAGGTCACCACCGCCGCCTTCACGCCGCTGGCGACGGACACCATCTGGCGCGTCCGCATCGCCGAGACACGCCTCGATTCCGCCGACAAGCTGCTGCGCGTCAAGACGACCCAGCGTTCGATCTATGAGGCAGCCCGCGCCGAATATCCCACGGCCGATGCCGACGAGATGCTGCTCCTCAACGAGAAGGGCGAGGTCTGCGAGGGGACCATCACCTCGGTCTTCCTCGACGACGGCTCCGGCTCGATGCGAACGCCGCCGATCTCCTCCGGCCTTCTGGCCGGCGTGTTGCGCACGGAGCTCATTTGCCAGCGCAAGGCCCATGTCCGACGTATCACGCTTGCCGACCTGGACAAGGGTGCTCTTTATGTTGGAAACTCGCTTCGCGGCCTGATCCGCGCACAATTGATACGGAATTGATGGCATGTTCATTCTCTCGCTCACCTATCTCAAGAGCAACGACGAAGCCGACAAATACATGGAACCGCACATGGCCTGGGTGAAGGAAGGCTATGCGAAAGGCTGGTTTCTCGCCTCCGGCCGCAAGGTACCGCGCACCGGCGGCATCATCTTCGCCCGCGGCGAGCGTGCCGACCTGATCGCTTACGTCGCCGCCGACCCCTTCACCATCCACGGCATCGCCGCCTACGACATCACCGAGATCGCCCTGACGACCGTGACCGAAGGTCTGGAAGCGTTGAAGGGCTGATCGACCGGCACTATCGAGGAACCCGGCACTATCGAGGAACTATGACCGACAGTCTTGATGTCCATCTGAAAGAGCTGGAACAGCGGCTTTTCGATCCGGCAATCCGCAGCTCGCGCGAGGAGCTGACGAAGCTGCTGTCCGTCGATTTCCGCGAGATCGGCAGTTCCGGCCGCATTTTCGGTTTCGAAGAAATCGTTGCCGCCCTGGCCGAGCCGGAGACCGAGGCAGTTCGTAGCCTTGAGGATTTCACACTGCAGGGTTTGGCTGACAATCTCGCGCTTGCGACCTACCGGGCAACCCGTGTCCAGCCTGGCAACACGACGGTCAGGACGTTCAGAAGCTCGCTATGGCGGCGCGACGACGACGGGCTATGGCGGATGGTGTTTCATCAGGGTACCCCGATACGCTAAGCTCCGATCATGAAACCTTTGACCTACACGCCCTACGATGGTTCCCAGAAACCTTTTACGATCGGTCTGATGCCGCTCGACATGGATCGCTGGATCGAGACCGACGCCGATCTCGATCGCTATCTCGACGAAAAGCAGCTGCTCGCCAACGAGCGCCGCGACGAAATCTTTCTCGCTGAAGAGAATACCGAGGCGGCGCAGCAAGAAGTGCTCGATCTCCTCGTTGGCCACCTTGCCTGCCGCCATTCGAAAACCCATCGGCGCGATGCCGACGTCGTGTCGGCAGGAGGCCATGCCGTCGATCTTGCCGATCATTTGCTGCCGCCACTCTTCAAAGCCGGCTCGCTGATTGCCGACGATCTCGTCATCATGCGGCGCAAAGCGGATGGCTGGCATCTCGTCGCCGGCCATGTCGCTTTCCCCTCCGGCTGGGCGCTCCAGGAAAAATTCGGCCGCCCGATGCATGCGATCCATGGCGAAGTGCCCGGCTTCGGCGAAGGCACGCGCAATGCCACTCTCATCAACCGCATCTTCGACAATCTGCAGGTGACGCAACCGGTCGAGCGCTTCAACTGGTCGGTCAGCGCCATCGGCGATCTCTATAAACCCCTGTCCCAATATAGAGCCCTGCGGCAAAGCCCGGTCTTCACGCTCGACGAGCGCTTCGCGCGCATCGAACGCCAGACGCTGCGCAAGCTACCGGAGACGGGCGATATTCTCTTCACAATCCGCATCTATATTGATCCGATCGCGGCGATCGCACGCCATCCGAGGGCATCCGAACTCGCCTTGAACTTCGCCGCACAAGTTGAAGCGCTCGACGAGCACCAGGCATCCTACAAAGGTCTGAGGGAGCAGAGGCCGGAATTGATGAGGCAATTGCGGATGCTGGCGGAGACCGCCCGATCGACCCGATAATTAAGCTTTCCCGCCTGAACACCCTTTATTGTGACGTGATTTTATGATTAGAGCCCATCAAACTCGCTTTCTCGCGCAAACTCTGATTGAATTTCGTTGACCGAATGGCTGCCTGCCTTTCGAAGGAGATAAAGAATGACGGAACAGAACTATCCGGTATATGCCGAAATTACCGGTCCGATCGTAATGATCGGCTTTGGCTCCATCGGCCGCGGCACGCTGCCCCTGATCGAGCGCCACTTCAAATTCGACAAGAGCCGGATGGTCGTCATCGACCCGCGCGAAGAACCAGGCGATATGGAAATCCTCGCCAAGCACGGCGTTCGCCACATCAAGGAATACGTCACCAAGGACAACTACAAGGAGCTCCTGAAGCCGCTCCTGACCGAAGGCGGTGGCCAGGGTTTCTGCGTCAACCTCTCGGTTGATACGTCCTCGCTC